>JBBQYT010000469.1:0-2990 GCA_038208385.1 Longimicrobiales bacterium
GGAGACGATGGCGCTGTTGCGCTGTCGCGCAGCAGCACAAAGCTCATGCAGCACACGCTCTCGCTTTCGGACACGACCGTCGGCAGGAAAATCATGATGGCGGTAACGGGCGTAATCTACGTCGGTTTCGTCATTGGCCACATGGTTGGCAACCTGAAGGTTTACCAGGGGCGCCAGCACTTCAATGATTACGCAGAAGGTCTCCGCACCGTAGGTGCGCCGTTCTTCGGACACGGGCAGCTTCTCTGGATCGCCCGGATCATTCTCATCATCGCCATCTTCATCCACATTACAATGGCCGCGCAGCTGACTCTGCGCAGTCGAGCGGCGCGCAGTGTCGCCTACACGCGCTTCGAATCGCTGGCATTCAGCTACGCTTCGCGCACAATGGTGTGGGGCGGTGTGATCATCCTGCTGTTCCTTGTCTACCATCTCCTGCACCTGACGTTCGGGTACGTCCATCCGGATTACATTCCGGGCGATGCGTACCACAACTTCGTTGCCGGCTTTCAGCAGGTGCCTGCGTCGCTCGTGTACATCGCCGCGATGATTCCGCTGGGATTTCATCTGTATCACGGCGTGTGGAGTGCGTTCCAGACATTTGGCGCGAACAACCCGCGCTACAACAGGTACCGGCGTCCGTTCGCCGCGGCGATCGCACTGATCGTCGTGCTCGCCAATATCTCCTTCCCGCTGGCTGTCATGGCCGGCGTGTTGACGTTTTAGGACACCGTGGAGCTGAACGCGAAGATTCCGGACGGTCCGATCGAGAGCAAGTGGGACAACCACAAGTTCGCGCTGAAGCTGGTCAACCCCGCGAACAAGCGGAAGTACGACATCATCATGGTGGGGTCGGGACTCGCGGGCGCAGCGGCAGCCGCAACGATGGGCGAGCTGGGCTACAACGTGAAGTGCTTCTGCTTCCAGGATAGTCCGCGCCGCGCGCACAGCATTGCCGCGCAGGGTGGCATCAATGCGGCAAAGAATTATCAAAACGATGGGGACAGTGTCTTCCGGCTGTTTTACGACACCGTAAAGGGCGGAGACTTCCGCTCGCGCGAAGCCAATGTCTACCGTCTGGCGCAGACGAGCGTGCAGATCATCGATCAGTGCGTTGCGCAGGGCGTGCCGTTTGCGCGCGAATACGGCGGCCTGCTCGCAAATCGGTCGTTCGGCGGCGCGCAGGTGTCGCGCACGTTCTACGCGCGCGGGCAGACCGGCCAGCAGCTCCTGTTGGGTTGTTACCAGGCGCTCGAGCGGCAGATCCACGCGGGCACGGTCGAGATGTTCGAGCGTCACGAGATGCTCGAGCTGGTTGTGATCGACGGTGTGGCGCGCGGAATCGTGACGCGCGATCTCGTGACGGGGAAAATCGAATCGCATGCGGGGGACGCAGTCATTCTCGCGACGGGCGGTTACAGCAACGTCTTCTACCTTTCGACGAATGCGAAGGGCTGCAACGTGACGGCGATCTGGCGCGCGTACAAACGCGGCGCCGGCTTTGCGAATCCGTGCTTCACGCAAATTCACCCGACGTCGCTTCCGCCAGCGGGCGAGCATCAGTCGAAGCTGACACTGATGAGCGAATCGTTGCGGAATGATGGACGAGTGTGGGTGCCGCGCAAAAAAGGCGATACGCGCGCGCCGAACGATATTCCTCACGACGAGCGCGACTACTATCTCGAGCGCCTGTATCCAAGCTTCGGCAATCTCGCACCACGCGACATCGCATCGCGGCGCGCGAAAGAGATGGTCGATGAAGGACTCGGCGTCGGGCCGAGCGGAATGGGCGTGTACCTCGACTTCCATGATGCGGTCGAACGTCTGGGACACGACGTCATCGACGAGCGTTACGGCAATTTGTTCGAGATGTACGAGAACATCACGGGCGAGAATCCTTACGACGTGCCCATGCGCATCTACCCGGCACCGCACTATACGATGGGCGGACTCTGGGTCGACTACAACCTGATGAGCACGATTCCGGGGTTGCACGTCGCAGGTGAGGCGAACTTTTCGGATCATGGCGCAAACCGTCTCGGCGCGAGTGCGCTGATGCAGGGCCTGGCCGATGGCTATTTCATTCTGCCGTACACCATCGGCGACTACCTCGCGGGCGCGAAGCCGGCAAAGATCTCGACGGATCACCCTGCATTTCGCGAAGCCGAAGCCGAGGTAGCAGAGCGCACACGGAAGCTGCTGTCGATCAACGGGAAGCGGACGGTGAGCGACTTCCACCGTGAGTTGGGTGCGTTGATGTGGGAGTATTGCGGGATGACGCGCTCGGAAGAGGGGCTGAAGAAAGCGCTCGCGCGCATTCCGGAGCTGCGCGCGGAGTTCTGGGAGAACGTTCGCGTGCCAGCCGGCGATGCGAACATCAACCAGTCGCTCGAGCACGCGGGCCGTGTCGCGGACTTCATGGAGTTTGCGGAGCTAATGGCCATCGATGCGCTGGACCGCGATGAATCCGCCGGAGCGCACTTCCGCGTCGAGCATCAGACCGGGGAGGGCGAGGCGAAGCGCGACGACGAGCATTTCGCGTATGTGTCGGTATGGGAGTTCACGGGCGTCGGCAAGCCGCCGGTTCTGCACAAGGAGCCGCTCGAGTTCGAGTATGTTCACCTCTCGCAGCGGAGCTACAAATGAGTGACGCGGCGATGGCGCGACGCGGCGACGCGGCGCACGGCATATGTAGTTATCGCCGCGTCACCGCGTCACCCACTCACCGCGTCGCGGCGGTGCGGGGGGGAGTGGGGTGTCTATGAGGCTGAAGCTTCATGTCTGGCGGCAGAAGAACGCGACTGACAAAGGCGGGTTCGTCGACTACGTCGCGGACGGAGTCACGGAGCACATGTCGTTTCTGGAAGTGCTCGACGTCATCAACGAGGGCATCATCAAGAGCGGCAGCGATCCGATTGCATTCGATCACGACTGCCGCGAGGGCATCTGCGGCATGTGCGGCTTCATGATCAACGGCGTGCCGCACGGAC
>JBBQYT010000470.1:0-2988 GCA_038208385.1 Longimicrobiales bacterium
TGGATCTGTTCCGCTGACGCTTCGCCAAGCAGCGCAGCATCATACAACCGCTGCGCGCGCGCACGTTCCTGCTCGGCCTTTGCAATCAGCGCAGGCATTCGTTCGGCCGCGCGCTCGCGCTTGCGTGCTGCATCGTAAATACGCGCCGCGTTTTCAGCGGGCGACAATGCCGGATCCAGGTCGATCGTAATCTCGCCGCCCGCGAAGTCCGACAGAGTTGCCTTGTTCGATCCCCGCCGCACTTGCCCGAGCTGGCTGAGCAGCAGGTCCGCGCCCGCCCTGAGCCGCACTGCTTCCGGCGCTGCATTCTCCGCTTCAACATTCAGCTTCCGGATACGGCCTTCGGCTGCGCGAATTCGGTATTGCAGCGCACCCAGCGCATCGGATGAGATGAAGTTCCGTGGCGCTGCGCTTTCCGTCGTCGAAGACGTGAACGCATCCAGCAGTGTCGGCACCACACGCGCGTCCTTGAATGCGAGCGCATGCGGGTATGGCTGCAACAAGCCGTTGTGCGGCAGCAGGCAGGGAACCACGTTGTCGAGTAGATCGCGGTAACGCGTGAACATCCCATCGACATCGGCGGACTTGTTGCCGAGCAGATAGCCCACGTTCATCGGACTGCTGTAGGCGATGTCGCGAAGCAGAATTTCGCGCGCGTCTCCGTCCGCCGAAGAAAACGTATGCTGCCATTCCTCCAGCTTCACGATTTCGTGACGCGCCGGTCGCGAACCAGGTGCGCTGTAGACCTCACCGGGCTGTAGCACGCGCGCGCCGGCGTCGCGACGCCACAACAGCGTCAGGATGCGCCCTTCATCGTCGAGGGCCAGCGCGTTCCATTGATTGGTCATCAATTCGACGACGACGCTGCGCAAGAGCGCGCCGCTCGTCGCGCGCGCGCGCACGCCGATCGTGAGGATCCTTTCATCGAACGATGCGCCGACGAGTGTGATCGTACTTCCGCGTGGCAACCTGATTGCGTCTGGATCGTCGTGCGGGTGCGTTCTGGAGATAGTGCCGCGGGTGGGGTGCAGCTCCCAAACGAGCGACTCATCGGCCAGGGCGAGGCGCAGCTCGCGCCGTTCGGCGTCGACCGAAAGTGCGCGCAGCTCCTTGCCGGCGAGGCGTTCATTCAGCTCGTCGGCCAGGCGCCGGACGAGCAGCGGATCGTAGCGAATGGCGTTTGACACTCCCGGAACATGCGTGTAGCTTCCGGCCATCGTCAACTCGCTGCCATTTCACATCTTCGCCGATAGATCAAGGCCGAACGCATGAGCTCCGGAGCCGGTAGTTCGGAACGTCGCATCACGGTGCGCGACCTCCAGGACATGAAGCGGCGCGGCGAGAAAATCGTCGTCCTCACGGCCTACGATGCCCTGTTCGGCAAAATTGTCGACGAATCCCAGGTCGATGTGGTCCTCGTCGGCGATTCCGTGGGCCAGGTTGTCCTCGGTTACGACTCTACAATTCCCGTCACACTCGATGAGATGATTCACCACGGCAAAGCCACGCGTCGCGGCGTGCACCATGCCCTGCTCGTGGTCGACATGCCGTTCCTGACGTTTCAGATCTCGGAAGAGGAAACGTTGCGCAACGCAGGTCGTATCCTGAAAGAGACGGGCGCGGAAGCCGTGAAGCTCGAGGGCGGGGATGACAAGACCGCGTCCCAGGTGCGGGCGCTCGTGCGCGCGGGAATTCCTGTCATGGGTCACATTGGTCTCACACCGCAATCTGTCCACGCGATGGGTGGCTACCGCGTGCAGGGCCGCGAAGAGCTGGACGCGCAGCGCCTGAAGGACGAGGCGGTTCGGCTTTCGGATGCAGGCTGCTTCTCCATTGTGCTCGAGCTTATCCCCGCTGCACTTGCCGCTGAGATCACCGCCTCGGTTGCAGCACCGACAATCGGCATTGGTGCTGGACCGAGCGTCGACGGACAGGTCCTCGTGCTGTACGACATGCTGGGACTCAACGAAGCGTTCAAGCCACGTTTCCTGCGCCAATTTGCAGATATGGGTGAAACCGCGCGCAAGGCAATTGCAGATTACGCCGCGGCCGTGCGGCGCGGCGAATACCCCGGCCCAGAGCACTCCTTCGAGTGATCGTATTAAGCACGCGCGCAGAAATTCGCGCCGCAGTCGGCCACGCGCGATCGACTGGCAAGCACATCGGCCTCGTTCCCACGATGGGCTCCCTGCACGATGCTCACCTCTCGCTTGCAGACCGCGCACGCACTCGTGCTGAGTGCACCGTGCTCTCGATATTCGTGAATCCACTCCAGTTCGGACCCAACGAAGACTTCGCAAAATATCCGCGCGATCTCACGCGCGATGTTCAGCTCGCGGAAGGGCGCGGCCTGGACATCATCTTTGCGCCCTCGGTAGAAGAAATGTATCCGCAAGGCGATGCGCGCGTGCGCGTCACGCCCGGAGTCATGGCTGAGCATCTGTGCGGCCCGTTTCGGCCCGGCCATTTCGAGGGCGTTCTAACGGTCGTCGCGAAGCTGTTCAGTATCGTACAGCCGGATGTTGCAATCTTTGGACAAAAGGATTTTCAACAGGCAGCACTCATCCGGCGGATGGTGCTCGACCTCGAGTTTCCTGTCGAGATCGATGTTGCGCCCACGGGCAGGGAAGCGGATGGTCTCGCACGCAGCTCGCGCAATGTGTTCCTGAGCGCGGAGCAGCGCGCGCAGGCAGTGTCGTTGAGTCGCGCACTGCGCGACGCGGCGATGCACTTCGACGCGGGCGAGCGCAGTGCTGCCCGTCTGGTTGCGGGCGCGCGCGGAGTGCTCGACGCACAGCCGCTGGTGACCACTCAATACGTCGAGCTCGTGAATACAAATGATCTGCAGCCCGTCGAACAGGCAGCGCCCGGTGACGTGCTCGCCATCGCGGCGTTTCTCGGCTCTACGCGTCTCATCGACAACTGGATTCTGGGCTCGGATAACATCAGAGCGGGCGGTGTCAGCACATGATCAGTCCGGCAAGTAAT
>JBBQYT010000471.1:0-2975 GCA_038208385.1 Longimicrobiales bacterium
TGGTTGTCGATGAACACCGCACCATCGTAACGATCGAGCGGCATCCCTTCCGTGAAGCGCGTGAGATTGATGTCCAGCGTCTGCACGAGCGCGAGGTTTTCCTGGTGGCTGATGCGGCCCTCATACGCTATGTCGACACGAATGTCGAACTTCGCCGCGAGCAGCCGGTACGCCATGCCGGATGAAATTGCGTCTGGATCGGGAAAATCCTGTACGGCGACAATGTGTGACTCGCCGCGATGCTTCTTCAGGAACTCGGCAAAATCGTGCGCGCGCGCGTCGTCACCGAAGTACGTAAGCGCTTGCGATATGCCTGAGCTTCGCTCTGCGGGAGTGAGTGACATGCTGACATGCTCCGGAATCGGAGCTGATTCGTCAGTCGGCAGCTTGGGTTGGGACGTGGCCAATGTCGGGGCGTTCCTCATCTCCATCTTGTACGGATGGCTTTCCGAGAAGCTCGCGCAGCTCATCGCGATCCACAACTTCTTTTTCGAGCAGGCGCTTCGCGATCCAGATCGTTGCTCGCACCCGTCGAAATTTCCTTGAAGATCAACTCTTCAGCAGCCCGCCCGCCGAGCAGCACTGCCATCCGCTCGTACAGCTCATTGCGCTGCAAAAGGAATCGCTCGTCCGTCGGTACCTGCTGCATGTACCCCAGTGCACCCACGCCGCGCGGAATAATCGAAATCTTGTGCACCGGATCCGCCGTGTCGAGGCCCTCGGCGACCAAGGCATGACCGGCCTCGTGGTGCGCCACGATCTCGCGCTCCTTGTGATGCACGAGGCGGTTCCGCTTCTCCAGGCCCGCCACGATCCGGTCCACCGCGCCCTCGACCTCCGCCATTCCAACTTCCGTCTTGCCGCGACGCGCCGCAAGCAGTGCAGCCTCATTCAGCAGATTGACGAGGTCTGCGCCGACAAAGCCGGGCGTACGACGCGCCACCAACGACAAATCCACATCTTTCGCGAGCTTCACATCCTTCGCATGAACGTTCAGGATCTCTTCGCGACCCCTCACATCCGGTCGATCGACGACCACCTGACGGTCGAAACGACCCGCCCGCAGCAACGCCGGATCGAGGACCTCGGGGCGGTTTGTCGCCGCCATGATGATCACGCCTTTGCCCGGATCAAAACCATCCATCTCGACGAGAAGCTGATTCAAAGTCTGCTCGCGCTCGTCGTGCCCGCCCATCATACCACCAACACCGCGCGCCTTGCCCAGGGCATCCAGCTCATCGATGAACGCGATGCACGGCGCCTGAGACCTTCGCCTGCTCCATCAAATCGCGCACACGCGCTGCACCGACACCAACGAACATCTCGACAAACTCGGAGCCACTGATCGAAAAGAATGTCACGCCGGCTTCGCCTGCAACCGCACGCGCGAGCAATCCGACAGTCATCACGCCCTGCGCCGGATTCACGCGCCGAACCATCCACATCCAGAACAATACCAACAGCCCGAGCGGCAGCAGCCACGTCATCATCTGACCCAGCCAGCCCGGCGTCGTACCCGTGTATGTAACGTGCTGCGCATCGAGCAACGGAATCAATTCGTTGTCATTCGTCACGCGCACTGCACTATACGAATCCGGCGCGCCACTCTTCTTCAGGCTGTCTACCGGCAACGCGCGAATCACATCCGCGCTTAGAACTACATCCTTGATCTGGCCCGCACTGATGCGCTACTTCAGCTCGCTGTACGCGACCTGCTTCGTGTTCTGCTTGCCCAGTGCGGCAAGGATTGTTCCTTTTTCGACCTGGGCCGGAAACACCCCCGGCCACACGGGCTCGGTTGATCTTGCAGAGACTCGCGTTTTCGTGTCGTACTTCTCATTTTATTCACTGGCGCATACCTGCTGATACGGAGCGAGAGAAGTGGTCCACTTACACGACATTCAGGATGCCCGCACCGCAATCGCCGGCCGCATCCACCAGACGCCGCTCCTCTCCTCGCATTCGATAGGCGATCGCATCGGGGCGTCCTTCTACCTCAAGGCCGAGCCCTTTCAGCGAACGGGCTCGTTCAAGGTGCGCGGCGTATTCAATCGCCTGCGACTCATGACTCCCGAACAGCGCAACGCTGGCGTCATCGGCTGGTCCGCCGGCAACCATGCCGCCGCCCTCGCCTACGCAGCGAAAGTCGAAGGAATTCCCTGCACCGTCGTCATGCCGGAAACCGCCGCCAAATCCAAAGTCGAAGCATGCAAAAGCTACGGCGCCGACATCGTACAGCACGGCGTGGGAATGGAAACGTACAATCGCATGCAGCAGATTCGTGAAGAGAAAAACCTTACACTCGTGCATCCGTTCGATGATCCGGAAGTGATGGCCGGCGCGGGTACCATCGGACTCGAGATTCTCGATGACCTGCCGACGGTCGACGTCGTTGTCGTACCAGTTGGCGGCGGCGGCTTGATCTCGGGAATTTCAACCGCAATCAAGAGCATTCATCCGCAAACGAAGATCTACGGCGTGGAGCCCGAAGGCGCTGCAGGCCTGACCGCCGCATTGCGCGAAGGCAAAGTCGTTCGTCTCGAGCGCACACAAACAATCGCCGACGGCCTCGCCGCACCCTTCACCGGCGACAACGCACTCGAACACATCCACGCTTACGTCGACGATGTAGTGATCGTCACCGATGATGAGATTGCCGAAGCACTGCGTTTTATCCTCGAACGAACAAAGCTGCTGGTAGAACCAGCAGGAGCAGCAGCAACAGCGGCCTTGCTATCCGGTAAGATTCCAGTGCCGGCGGCGTCTCGCGTCGTTTCAATAGCGAGCGGCGGGAACGTAGATACGTCGCGACTCCGTGAGATCCTCGCCTGACCATTTTTTTTCACCGCAGTGTCGCAAAGGCACGCTGAGTTTACGCGGAGGAAATAATGGTTCCTCTTCCTTTGGGAACCTCTGCGGATCTCCGCGACTCTGCGGTGAACAACGCTTAAACGCCTTAAATGTTCAAATCAACC
>JBBQYT010000472.1:0-2960 GCA_038208385.1 Longimicrobiales bacterium
AATCAATCGATGCCCTGCGTAAAATCCATCATCCATGAGCATCTCGGAAAGCGCCGCGAGATCGCGCGCCGATGAGAACAATCCTGCGTGTCCGGATACGCCGCCAATCGCGCACGCATTTTCGTCGTGCACGGTGCCGTAGATCTGCGATCCATTGCTGCGGATTTCCGTCGGCGCAATCTGCGCGCGAATCGGCAGGTTTGGATTGACGCCGGCAAGACAACCGAGTGAATCGGGAGTGCCGGGAGCGCGCAGCGGATTGAAGTGCGTGTCGCGCATTCCCATCGGATCGAACAACCGTTGTTGCACGAACACATCGAGCGGCACGCCCGAGATGCGCTCGACGATCGCCTGCATGACGATCATGCTGAGATCGCTGTAGATCGAGCTCGATCCGGGCGCGTACTCGAGCGGCAGTGCAGCGATTGCATCGATGACCTGGGTACGGCCGTGCGCATACGAGTACAGCGGCGCCCACGCGCGCAGGCCTGCACTGTGCGTGAGCAGCTGGCGCGCCGTAATTCGTGCCTTTTCTGCGCTGACGCCGCGGCAGGAGCCATCTGCAGCAGGACCCGGCAATGCATTCGGGCTGGCCGGTGTGCACGGCTCGGACGGCTGGAACTGCGGCAGATATGTCGAGATCGGTGCATCGAGGTCGAGCCTGCCGTCGTCGTACAACATCATCACTGCATTCGTCGTGGCGACGACTTTGGTGAGCGACGCCAGGTCGTACATCGTCGAATCGTTGACTGCGGGGAATCCAGCGCGGTAATCGACGTTGCCATATCCCTGCATCTTGACGATGCGGCCATAGCGACCGACCGCGAGTGCAACGCCGGGCGATGCATGCTCGGCAATTGCTGCGTTCACGACATCATCGAGATGCGAGAGACGAATCGGATCCATGCCGACATCTTCGGGGCGGCCGAACGCCAGAACGTAAGGCTGAACGATGCGCAGGATGCCTGTGCCCCGGAGCGCGCCGCGCAAATCGACGGGAAGACGTCCGCTGATGCTTGCCGTGCCGGCGATGGCCTGTGCCGCCGCGATTTGTGCTGCGGTGCCGTGCGGTTGCCATGCGAGCATGTACGTGGAAGTGCCCGGAAGCTCGGCGGTGCCGTACGGATCGCCAAACGAGATTGTGATTACGCGCCGTCCTTCTTCGCGCAGGCGCGCGGCAATCGTCCGGCCTGGCTCGGGCACGTGCAACGCCTGACCAGCTACGGGTCCAAAGAAAGTTGCAAAGACGACGAAGTCTGCGCCGCGGGCATTCGCCAGCGCAGAGTCGATCGCCGCAGGCGATGACGTTTCGTCCAGTCTCGACGCGGTGGCAGTGCCATAAATTCTGCGCAGCTCATCGGCGAGGATGCGACCGCTGGTGAGATCGGTCGAGGTCGTGAATGCGATGACGGCAGCCCTGTGAAGTTTGCGCGGATCAACGGGCACAACGTTGGCCGAGTCGCGCACGAGCACAATCGAGCGCGCCGCAATCATGGAGGCTGCACGTTCGTTCTCGGGAGCAGCGACGACGGCAGCGACAGAGTCCAGGCTGACGGTGTGCGCCTTGTAGAGTCCGACGCGCGCCTTTGCCTCGAGAATGCGGTGCACGGATGCATCGATGCGCGCGAGGGGGATCCGGCCGGACTTCACGGCGGCGACAAGCGCGGTGAATGCAGCGTCCATGTCTGCGGGGGAGAGGACAATGTCGCTTCCAGCTTCGACAGCCCGCACAGCGAGATCGCCGGAGCCGGCACCAGGCAGGTCCTTGAGTGCGCCCATCGACAGTGCGTCCGTCATCACGATTCCGGTGAAGCCGAGACGTGTGCGCAGCAGGTCCGTGGATAGCTCGTGTGCGACCGACGCGGGTGTTCTGGCGCCGGCTGTCAGCGCGGGCACGGCCAGGTGTCCAACCATGACGGCGGTAACACCGGCGGCGATTGCCGCGCGAAACGGCACGAGCTCGACTGCATCGAAACGTGCGGAATCCGCATTGAGTACGGGCAGGCCGACGTGCGAATCGATGTTCGTGTCGCCGTGACCGGGAAAGTGCTTCGCGGCAGTCAGCAGGCCGACGGTCGAGACACCATGAACGTACGCGCTTGCAAAGCGCGCAACGGATCCGGGATCGCTTCCGTAACTGCGCACATTGACGATCGGGTTCGCGGCAGTCGTGTTTACGTCGGCAATCGGACCGAAGAGCCAGTTGATGCCGACAGCGCGCGCTTCACGCGCCGTGATGCGCGCGACGGTATCGGCAAAGGCGGGATCACCGGTCGCGGCAACGCCCATGTTGTACGGGAAGATCGTCCCGCCGCCACCCTCGAACAGATAGGGCAGATACACAGGGGACGTGCCGGCGCCGTACTCGAGGTCCGCGGAAACCAGCAGTGGCACGCGCGCAGTACGCTGAAGCGCGTTCACCTTCGTAGCGATATCGGTGGGCGAGCCGACCGTAATCAGGACACCACCCGCGTGCAGGTCCCGGATGTCGTGCTGGATTCTGAGGAAGTCGGCGCTGCCGGCGTTGCGGAAGTCACCCG
The DNA here is from genome assembly GCA_038208385.1 of Longimicrobiales bacterium. Lineage (GTDB taxonomy): Bacteria > Gemmatimonadota > Gemmatimonadetes > Longimicrobiales > RSA9 > JBBQYT01. The sequence goes on from JBBQYT010000472.1 coordinate 2,541, forward strand.
TCGTCCGCGTAATGAGCATTTGACCGACTTTTTCTTCGAGGGTCATGGACGCGAACGTGCTGGCGATACAGTTGGCTGCCGCCACGCGCTCGTCTACAGCGACGGGCGCAGGCTTCACCACGGGTTGCGCGCAGGCGGCTACGGCGAGCGTTCCAAGGACGAGCCAGCGCGACTGCTTAATAGTCGGCAAATCAGTCATGGAAAGAGGACGATGCAATATCCTGCCCCTCTGTGATACCAACGGGAGGGTGAAGACGTTCGTTCGATGATGGTATACCTCCTGATAAAATGGCGCCTGGCCCCGTGAGAGGCTAGAATTCCTTCCCGATGATAGCACATAGAATCTCCGTTATCCTCCTGTCGGGACTGGCACTCGCCGGCTGCGCCTCCACGCGTGAAGCTATGCGTGCTTGGTCACCC
>JBBQYT010000473.1:0-2958 GCA_038208385.1 Longimicrobiales bacterium
AAGCATGGGCAAAACATCGCTCGTCACGGGCCTCGCCCTGCACGCGTCGATCACGCACCAGGTCCCCGTCGCGATGTACTCGCTCGAAATGTCGAAAGACCAGATCGTGCAGCGCATGCTGTGTCACGAAGCGCTGGTCGACCTCGGCAAGCTCCGGCGCGGTCGCTTGAATGATGATGACTTCGTGCGGCTTGCACAGGCTGCAGGACACCTCAACACTGCGCCGATCTGGATTGATGAATCAGGCTCACTGAACGTGCTCGAGATGCGCGCGAAAGCGCGTCGCCTGAAAGCGGATCAGCCGAACCTCGGGATGATCATTGTCGACTACATCCAGCTGATGGGCTCGACGTCGTCGCGTAGCGAAAACCGCCAGCAGGAAGTCAGTGAGATCAGCCGCGGTCTCAAGGGCCTCGCGAAAGAGCTGGAAGTGCCGATCATCGCGCTCTCGCAGTTGTCTCGCGCACCCGAGCAGCGCACCGATCACAGGCCGCAGCTGTCGGACCTGCGCGAGTCCGGTGCGCTCGAGCAGGATGCCGATCTGGTTATGTTCCTGTACCGTCCTGAAAAGTACCTTACGACTCAGGAAGCGGAGGAAAAGGGCGTTGTCGGACACTCCGAGCTGATCATCAGCAAGCAGCGTAACGGACCGACGGGCACTGTGAACCTTTACTTCCGCAAAGAGAGCACGCGCTTCGAGTCCTTCTCGGCTCGCGCGGACGGATGAGCAAGCGCTCGATCGGTCGCACCTAGGTCAATGCCCAAGCTCAAAACCAATTTCTTTTGTACCGACTGTGGTAACGAGACACCGCGCTGGCAGGGACAGTGTCCTGCGTGCAGTGCCTGGAATACGCTCGTCGAAGAGCCGGCTGCCGCGCGCAAGGCAAAACGCGCGCGCGCCGGCTCTCCGCCGGTCTCCGGTCACATCGCAACACCAGTTCGGTTAGGCGATGTAACATCGGGGGACACGCATCGCTGGCGCACGGGGCTCGATGAATTCGATTTCGTCATCGGCGGGGGCATTGTCCCGGGCTCGCTCGTGCTCGTCGGCGGCGAGCCGGGCATTGGCAAGAGCACGTTGTTGTTGCAGGTAGCTGCGCGACTAGAGACCAGGAAGCTCGCCGCGCTTTACGTATCCGGCGAAGAATCCGCTGCGCAGGTGCGCATGCGCGCCGACCGCCTGGAAGGCGGCGCAGCAGACGTCGTATTCGTTGGCGAGACCAACCTCGATGCAATCATCGCTCACGCGACAGATCGCAAACCCGCCGCACTCTTCATCGATTCCATCCAGACCGTCTACAGCCCCGACCTCGAGGGCGCGCCCGGCAACGTCACGCAGGTTCGTGAATGCGCAGCGCGCCTGCAGCGGTTTGCAAAGGAGTCGAACGTTGCCGTCTTTCTCGTCGGCCACGTGACGAAGGGCGGGATGGTCGCGGGCCCCAAAACCCTCGAGCACATCGTCGACACGGTGCTGTACTTCGAGGGTGCGGGCAGTCTCGATCATCGTGTGTTGCGAGCGACCAAGAATCGCTTTGGTGGTGTCGATGAGATCGGCGTCTTCCGCATGACGCAGGAAGGCCTCACCGTCGTCGACAATCCATCCGAGCTGTTCCTGCGCGAGCGCACTCACGGCGTGAGCGGCTCGGCCGTCGTCGCGACGATGGAAGGCACGCGTCCGCTGCTCGTCGAAGTGCAGGCGCTCTGCACGAAGGCGAGCTATGGCGCACCGCAGCGCGTCGTCACAGGCTTCGACAGACAGCGACTCGCATTGCTTCTGGCGGTTCTCGAAAAGCGCGGCGGCATTCCGTTCGGCCAGCTCGATGTGTTTCTGAACGTCGTCGGTGGTGTGCGCATCGTGGAACCTGCCGGTGATCTCGGCGTTGTTGCTGCACTCATCTCTGGTGTGTTCGATCGCGAAGTTCCGGCCGATGCCGTTTTCATAGGCGAAGTCGGCCTCGGCGGGGAGCTGCGAGCCGTCCCTCAGACGGAGCGCAGACTGTCGGAAGCCGCCCGCATGGGATTCAAGCAGGCTTTTCTGCCTGCGCGTGGCGTGCCCGGTCGTGTTGGCGCCGATATTAAGGCCGTGCCGATTGATTCCGTGCGTACGCTCACGGACCGGTTGACGACATGAGCTCGCCACGCATTGCAGTGATCATCGCGGCCGCCGGCGCGGGAGAGCGCATGGGCAACATCCGCAAGCAATACCTCCAGCTCGACGGACGTCCACTGCTCTCACATTCCATCGAGCGCTTCCTTTCATGTCCCGGCGTCCATTCCATCGTAATTGCGCTGCCGGAGGACGATGTGCGTGACCCGCCGACGTGGCTGCTCGAGCGCGACCCGCGCGTGACGCTGGTTGCTGGGGGCACGCACCGCGGCGAGTCCGTTCACAACGCCCTGCGCGCTATCCCCGAAGATTCTGACATCGTGCTCGTTCACGACGCTGCCCGTCCGCTCGTGAGCGAGGGCGTGATCGGCCGTGTCGTCGCGGAAGCGACGCTTGGGCGCGGTGCCGTTCCGGCAATCCCGGTAGCGGACACCATCAAGCGCGTCGGCGTCGGTTTGCGCATCACCGAGACGCCCGATCGCAGCACATTGTGGCGCGCTCAGACGCCGCAGGGTTTCCCGCGCCAGATGCTGCTCGATGCCTACAACAAGGCAGCGGCCGACGGAGTGCTCGGAACCGATGACGCTGCGCTCGTCGAGCGGGCGGGCGGTGAAGTCGTCGTGGTGCAGGGCGCATTCGAGAACATCAAGATCACGACGCGCGAAGACATCGCCTATGCGGAGGCGCTCCTCGCCGGCGACCAGCCGTGACCGGCATTCGGGTGCTGCCGTTTCGCGCCGATCCGGACGCAGTTCTCGAACAGGTTGTCGCGCATCTGCGCGCCGACGGCTTGATCGCATACCCGACGGAAACGGTCTACGGCTTTGGTTCTGCGCTTCGCAGCAAGGCAT
>JBBQYT010000474.1:0-2957 GCA_038208385.1 Longimicrobiales bacterium
GATGCGTGCACCCTGGGTGGGCAGAACGTTCGGGTTTACGGCCGAATGAAGGAGCAATTTTGAATACGACTGGGGCGACGCCTTCGGCGCCAGCGCGGCTGTTGCGCGGTTTGGGCCAGCGAGCGGAGGAAGTGCTCCGGCATGGAGCCGAGCTCGCGCAGCTTTTCTGGCGCATTGTCGGTGTGGTGATACGAGGCCGCGTGCCGTTGAAGGAGATTGCCAATCAGATTTACTGGATGGGCGTGCAGAGCCTGCCGATCGTTCTCATCACGGCGATGCTTTCCGGAGTCGTGACGTCCCAGCAGGGCGGTTATCAGTTTACGGGTTCGATTCCGCTCTACGTGCTGGGCAGCGTGGTAACAAACAGTCTCGTACTCGAGCTTGCGCCCGTACTTACGGCCGTCGTGTTGATCGGCCGGGTTGGTGCGCGTATCACCGCAGAGTTCGGTACGATGAAGGTGACGGAGCAGATCGATGCGATGAATTCGCTGGGCCGTGACCCGATTCGTGTGCTGGCGGCGCCGCGTGTCATTGCCGGTGTGATCGTAGTGCCGCTGCTCGTCGGGATTGCTGACCTGGTGGGCCTGTACGCGGGGATGATCGCGGCGCGCGCGACGGTAGGACTTGGGCGCGAATCGTTCTTCTACGGCGCCCGACTGTACTGGCACAACTGGGACCTGCTGTATTCGGTAGGAAAGGGCGCTGCATTCGGATTTGCAATTCCTATGATCGCGACACACATGGGCTTTCGTACGCGCGGGGGCGCCGAGGGCGTAGGCATGGCGACGACATCGTCGGTGATGTTCATGACATTGACGGTTCTGATTCTCGATGCGCTGTTCCCACCTCTCTTCCTGAACTGAGGAGACGCGCTTCGTGGTAGAGTATCGCGGAATCTGGAAGTCTTTCGACGTGCCCGTGCTGCGCGGAGTCGAGTTGACGGTGCGTGACGGCGAAACATTGTCGATCGTGGGGCCGTCTGGTACCGGGAAGAGCGTTTTGTTGAAGACGACGATTGGCCTGGTCGTTCCCGATCGCGGCGATGTACGTGTAGATGGCGAGTCCGTGTTCTTCAGTGGTGCGCGTTGCCTGCGTCGCATTCGCCGCAAAGTGGGTTATGTGTTTCAGAACGCAGCCCTGTTCGACTCAATGACCGTGCTCGACAATGTAGCGACGGGCATTCCCGAGCATGAGCTGAAAGAGACGCCGCGCAAGGAAGTCATTCGTCGCGTAGCGGATGCGCTCGAGCACGTGAATTTGGATCCTCGCATTGTTCTAGGTAAGCTGCCTGCCGAGCTGTCCGGCGGCATGCGCAAGCGTGTTGGCCTCGCCCGTGCATTCGTAGGCAAGCCGCAAATCCTGTTGTACGACGAGCCGGTGACGGGACTCGATCCCGTCAATTCGGCAATGGTGCACCAGCTGATTGCACGATTGGACAAGGAGCTTGGCGCTACATCGATCGTCGTGACGCACGATGTAGAAGGCGCGCTGGCGATCTCGGATCGTCTTGCATTGCTCGAGGGTGGAAAGATTCGCTTCGTCGGCACACCGACCGAATTCCGCAACAGCGATCTGCCGCTGGTGCAGGCCTTCATGGATCGTGATGCCGCGACGGCAGCAGCCGAAATGATGGAGACTAAATGAGCACACAAAGAATTGGCGCAGTACCGTCCGAGCAGAGAGATGACCACACTGCTGAGATCGAGGACCCGACTCTACTGCTGCCTGCCCGCGACACGCGCAGGCAGATCTGGGTCGGTCTTTTCGTCATTGTCGGATTCCTCGCCATACTGGCGGCGCTATTCACATTGACCGATCCGGCCACATTCCGCGGACGCTACGTCGTAACCACACTCGTCTCCGACGCTGGCGGCCTGCGGCGCGGTGACCCCGTCCAAATGCACGGCGTCAATATCGGACGCGTGCAGAAATTCAAGATCGAGCAGAACGGCGTGCGTGTTCGACTAGAGCTCGAGGGCGAGTACAAGCTGCCGAAAGACTCGCACGTGGAATTGAAGTCAAGCGGCCTCCTCGGCGGCATGACTGCGATTATCGCACCCGGGCGCTCTTCCGACGAGCTCAAGGATGGCGATGAGATTCCGGGCCTCGTGGCAGCCGGCGGCGCGGCGGATGTGAGCACACTGACGTCAAAGGCCGACACCGTACTGGCGAGCGTACAAAAGCTGCTGAGCGACCGGAACGTGAATACGCTCGGACATACGGTCAACTCGTTCGACGAGAGCGCAGTGAAATTGAACGGCGTGTTGAGCTCGACCAGCACGATGATCGCCGAGCAGCGCAATCAGCTGCGTACGTTGACTGCTTCGCTGAATCGCTCTGCAACGGGCCTCGAGGCCGCAACCGGCCCGCAGCTCGCACAAGCCACGCAGCACCTGAACGCAGTCGCAACGCAGATGGATCAGACCGTCCAGAAGCTGAATGCATCGACAGCCACATTGCAATCGATCCTGAACCGCATGGACCGCGGCGAGGGCACACTCGGAAAGCTGTCGAAGGATGAGCAGCTGTACAACAACATGGTGGCTTCGGTAAACAGCCTGAAGCAGCTGACCGACGACATCAAGGCCAACCCGAAGAAGTACATCAATCTGAAGGTGTTTTAAGGAGATACAGCCGGACCGGAGTACTTGCTGGAACAATCCCCGCGTCGACCTCGTAGTTCCAGCAGTCGAACACCCCGTCCAGAGAACCTTTTCGGCAGCAAATAATGCTTTCAGTCATACTCGCCCTGGTCACGATGGCTGCTCCGTTGCAGGAGCCGAAGGCGACCGCGCCGGCAACACAGCAAGACACTACAAAGAAGAAGAAGAGCGTAACGATTACGATTGGGCCGCCGGGCAAGGACAGGAGCTGGCGACGCGAAGCCACGCCCGAGTTGATGGCGGATGCATACGCGAACGCTCGTACGCGCCAGCTCGTCAGTGCAGCGCGCGTGG
>JBBQYT010000475.1:0-2944 GCA_038208385.1 Longimicrobiales bacterium
CGAGAGTGGCGGCTACGACCAGGCCGATGCGGCAGGCTTCATTCGCCTGTTTGCACTGCCGACGCGCTCCGAGGCGCAGCAGCGCAAGCACGCGGCGGAAGTCGGGTTGCCGGTGCCTGAAAACGAGTTGCCGACGGGTGAGGCGGATTGGTCGAACGGCGTGCCAAGGGAGCCGTCGATCGTCCCGGCGCACGTCTGAGCGGCCATCGCCTGTGGGGCGGCCGCTTCAGCGTGCCGCCCGCGCGCGCGCTCGATGATCTGAACCGCAGTCTCGAAATCGACTCGCGTCTCTGGCGCGAGGACATTGAGGGAAGCCGCGCGTGGGCGCAGGGACTCGCGCGCGCCAACGTCATATCGACCGACGAGGCTGCGGCCCTGGACCGCGGCCTCGTTGCCGTCGAAGCACGTCTTGCCGATGGAATTCCACAGGACGCGACCGACGAGGACATCCACACGCTGGTCGAGCGCCTGTTGTATGAAGAGGCCGGCGATGTGGCCGGCAAGCTGCACACCGGTCGTTCGCGGAACGATCAATCGGCAACGGACACGCGTCTCTGGGCGCTCCGTGCTGCCGAGCGGCTGGATGCGGAAGTGCGCACCCTCGAAAGCGCACTGCTCGAGCAGGCGCGCGCCAATATCGATCTCCTGCTTCCCGCCTACACGCACCTGCGACGCGCGCAGCCTGTGCGCGTCTCACACTGGCTCATGGCGCAGCTGTGGGCTTTCGAGCGCGATCGGGCCCGCCTTGCGGACGCGCTCGACCGCGTGGCCGTTCTGCCGCTCGGTTCGGGAGCCATCAGCGGGTGCGGCTTTCCCGTCGATCGTACGTTTCTGATGGAGCAGCTCGGGTTCAGGCATGTTTCGCCGAATTCGCTCGATGCTGTAGGCGATCGCGACTGGATCTGCGAAGTCATTTTCGTCTGCGCACTCATCGGGACGCATCTCTCGCGTCTTGCCGAGGACCTGATCCTTTACTCATCGGATGAGTTCGGCTTCGTAAAACTGCCCGAAGCCTACACGACCGGATCGAGCCTGATGCCGCAAAAGCGGAATCCGGACGGGCTCGAGCTGGCGCGAGGGAAGGGAGCACGTCTTGTAGGCGATGTCGCGGGGGCGCTCGCCCTGCTGAAGGGACTTCCGGGCGGTTACAACAAGGACATGCAGGAGGACAAGGCACTGCTGTTCGGAGCGATTGACGCGCTGTTCCTCACGTTGCCGGCAACGCGCGAGACGATTGCCGGACTGGTCTGGCAGAACGCAGGTCTCCAGCGTGCAGTCGACGATGAAGCCATTCTCGCCACCGACCTGGCGGACGAGCTGGTGCGGCGCGGGGTGCCGTTCCGGGAGGCGCATGGCGCGATCGGAAGGCTCCTGCGCGCGGCCGATACGGCCGGGCTCTCGCTTCACGAGCTGCCAGCGGAGGAGTGGTCGACCGCACATCCGGCGTTCGGGACGGACATTCCGGAGCTCAGCGCCGAGCGCTCGGTGGAGAACCGTACCGTGGAGGGTGCGACTTCCAGATCCGCCGTGCTGGCCCAGATTGAAAAGGCGGCGTCTGCGCTCTCCTGAAACGACGAGGTTTCCGTGCAGCTGGAGCCGCGATCGCGATGGCGACGCGGCCTTTTGGGTCAATGCGGCAAGGGTACCCGGAACGGATTTTGCACGGCTGGCCGCCGTATTAGTGGGACCAACACTACAGAGTCCGGGAGCATTTTCCTGTGAAAAACCCGTTTGTCTCGAAGGACGTTTCAGAGCCGATGCGGCGGCGCGTCGAGCTCGCCATTGCCGTTGCACAGGAACGTGTTCTCAGCACCCACGTCGATCACGTGCTCAATCTGATCCAGCTGGTGGGGAATCAGGTTCCGTTCGAGAATGCGCTGGCGATCTACACGCGCCTGCTGCGGCTTTCGGAGGATGAAGCGCGGGTGATCACGACGCGCGCGTTGGCAATCATGGGCGAGCGGGCGAACAAGGCCGAGGCCTGGCCGGAGCTGATCACGGAGGCGGAAGCGCAGGATTCGACGAAGGTGGGTGGCCGGTCTTTGATGAAGAACGTGCGTCAGCGTCTGCGCGGCCGCGTGAACGAAGATCTGCGTCGTTTTGTCGAGCTTGCAGCTGCACGGACTGAAGTGTCGATCATGGAGACGCACGTCGACAACGCGCTCGGGTTCGTGGAAATGCTCGAGAAGGAGATTCCGTTTACCGAGGCAGTCGAGCTTTATCTCGAAGGTCTCGATGTGCGGGACAGCATTGCGGAAGTGGCCTATTATATTGCCCTCAGCCGCATTGCCGACAAGACGATCCCGGAGCCCAGGCCAACCGCAGGGCATCCGGGCAGCGCGCAGAAGGAGCCCCTGCTGCGCGTCGTCGAAAACGAAGCCTCTAAAGCGTAGCTTCCGCAGGCTCGGGTGTCGGAATCTGCCGCCCGAGCATTTCCGCAAAAATCTTTACATCCCGCATCAAAGCCGTGAACGCGTTCAGATCAATCGTCTGATCCCCATCTGACATTGCATCATCCGGATTCGGATGAATCTCTATCATCAGTCCATCTGCACCAGCCGCGAGTGCCGCGAGGGACAGCGGAGCGACGAGGTCGCGCCGGCCGCCTGCGTGGCTGGGATCGGCAATGACAGGCAGGTGCGTCTCGCGCTTCAGGACCGGAATCGCTGCAATGTCGAAGACGTTGCGTGTCATCGTGTCGAAGCTGCGGATCCCGCGCTCGCACAGCACGACGTTCATGTTGCCCTGCGACATCACGTATTCCGCGGCCAACAGGAAATCCGTCAACGTCGCCGACGGACCACGCTTCAGGAGAACCGGACGGTGCGTTCGGCCCACTTCGGCTAGAAGGGAGAAGTTCTGCATGTTGCGCGCGCCGATCTGCAGCATGTCAGCATGCTCGCTCACGAGCTCGACCTGGCGCGTGTCCATCACCTCCGTCACG
>JBBQYT010000476.1:0-2910 GCA_038208385.1 Longimicrobiales bacterium
GAACGATGTCGTACGCGTGGGTGATGCTCCGCATTCGACGTCTCTTGGGTGCGATGGCCTCGCCTGGGACCGCGGCGCGCGCTCGATTGTCTGCGTACAGAATGGCGTGGCGCCGGCGCGCGTGATGCGCTTCGTGCTGGATGCAACAGGCCGGCGCATTGTCCAGGCGATTGTGCTCGATCGCAATCCAGCCATTGCGGATGAGCCGACGATTGGTGCGATTGCCGGGCCCGACTTCGTTTACGTTGCGAACAGTCAATGGGAAAAGTTTGACGAGAAGGGCGTCCAAAAGGATGGCGTTCGTCTTACGGCGCCCGTGTTGCTGGCGGTTCCGCTCGGCCGATAGCGGCGAATGAGTTGCGCCACGGACGCCGCCAATCCAATTTGGCAGCGGTGCCGCCGGGAACCGGGCGGCCTCGCTCGCTGCTTATGATCATCAGCCGCTGCCGGTACCCGCCGGTGTCGAATGCACTGCACATTCACCGTGGACTCCAATGAGCAAGAAAATCCTGGATGACATCACTCAGGGCATCGGCAACACACCCCTGATCCGCCTGAACCGCGTTGCCGCTGGATTGCCCGGGACCGTGTTGATCAAGCACGAGGGCTTCAATCCGTACAATTCGGTGAAAGATCGTATCGGTCTTGCGATGATCGATGATGCAATGAAGCGCGGCGTTCTGAAGCCCGGCATGTGGATTGTCGAGCCGACGAGCGGCAACACCGGAATCGGCCTCGCCTTCGCTGCTGTCACGCGCGGCCTGCGCTGCATTCTCATCATGCCTGACTCAATGACAGTCGAGCGCCGCCATATTCTGCGCGCACTCAACTGCGTTGTCGTTCTGACGGAAGCAGCTGTCGGCATCAAGGGCTCGATGGCTCGCGCGGAGCAGATTCTCGCACAACTCGGTGACAAGGGCTGGATGCCTGGACAGTTTGACAATCCTGCAAATCCGGACATCCACTATCGCACGACGGGCCCGGAGATCTGGGCGGACACGGACGGCCAGGTCGATTACTTCGTTTCGGGAGTCGGCACGGGCGGCACGATTACCGGTGCGGGGCGTTTCCTGCGCGAGAAGAAAGCCGGCATCAAGATCGTGGCTGTCGAGCCGTCGGAAAGTCCGGTGTTGTCTGGCGGCGTGCACTCGCCGCACAAACAGCAGGGCATTGGAACCGGCTTCATTCCGAAGGTGCTCGACACAAAGCTGTACGACGAAGTGATCCAGGTGTCGAGCGATCAGGCAATCACAACGACGCGCAGGCTCGCGCGGGAAGACGGAATTCTGGCAGGAATTTCGGCGGGGTCGATCACGTGGGCTGCGCTGCAAATTGCTGCACGTCCGGAGGCGGCCGGCAAGACGATCGTTGCGATCGTTCCGGATTTCGGCGAGCGTTATCTGTCACACGCAGTTTACACGGAGCTGCCGGAGCCCGAAGCGCCTGCAGGGGTCATGGTCAACGCCTAAGCCTCGCGCGCGCCGTGCGCGCTACCTGAAACGAGCGGGATCGAACGGCGCGAGCACTTTGCTTGCGCCGTTTGTCATCAGGTCCGCCAGCGCGAAACCTGTCGATGGCGCGAGTGTCACACCGAGCATGCCGTGCCCGGTCGCGATGAATACGTTGTCCTTGCCCGGTAGTGCACCAATCACCGGTAGCGAGTCCGGTGCGAGCGGCCGCATCCCGACCCATTCCGTTTCGCTCACACCATGCGGCTCGTCACGGAAATACGTGCGCCCCGCTTTGCGAATTGCGTTCACGCGCGCCGGCTTGAGCCTTGTGTCGACGCCCGAGAGCTCCAGTGTGCCGGCAAAACGCAATGCACCATTCGTCGGCGTCACGCCGACTTTCGCTTCACTCAAATACAACGGTCGGCCCGGCGTCCAGGCCGGCGCCGAGATCGTGATGCTGTAGCCCTTCGCAGCCTCGATTGGAACGCGACTCCCGAATTGCCCGGCAACAAGACCCGACCACGCTCCCGCCGCAATCACAAACCTGTCCCCTTCAATGTCACCTCTGCTCGTATGCACTGCGTGTGCTGTGCGTCCGCGCGCATCGACATTTGTGATTTCGCTGCGCACGAACTTGCCGCCAAGTGCTGTGATCTGTTCGAATACGCCGCGTGCGAATGTTTCCGGGCGCACGCTGCGGTCCTGTTTTACATACAATCCGCCAATCACGGCATCGGACAGGCATGGCTCCAGTGCTTTTACGTCGCTGGCGGAGAGCGGCGCGGGCGTCGGGTATCCGTACTCGCGCATCGCTTCGATCCCGGGCAATAGATGCTCGAGCGCGGAGGCTGTCGTAAACACGAAGAGCAAGCCGTCTTCGTGCATCTCGAAGACAACGCCATCGTCGACCAGTGCGTCGAAGCGTTCCATCGTGTTTGCGCCGAGCATCGCGACGGCGTGCAGGCCGGCCGTGTGCTCGCGCGTGTTGCACGCTTTCCAGAAGCGCCAGAGAAACGGCACGAGGTGAGGCAGAGCGCGTGGATCGATGGCGAGCGGACTGTTCGGCATGAGCATCCAGCGCAGCGATGTCCATGTGAGTCCCGGCGTCGCAAGCGGCGCTGAAAGCGACGGACAAACCCAGCCCGCATTGCCCGCTGATGCCGCAGCGCCAGGCTCGCCCATATCAATTAGCGTGACTTCATCACCGCGCTTGAGAAGCTCGTAGGCAGTGAGCAGACCAATGATTCCAGCACCCGCAACGACAGTGCGCGCCATGTGTCGCCTATGGCTTTGGTGTTTCGATGATGGGAACCACTACGTGCGAAGGATGCTGCGCGTCATGATAGATGGTCTGATGCGCAACAACGCCCGTCGATTCGAGGCCAAGCTTGCCGCCCGTGTTCATGTTGCCCGGCACAACGTACGCATAGCCGCGTGGCAATGAGAGTGGTCGGCTTCA
>JBBQYT010000477.1:0-2909 GCA_038208385.1 Longimicrobiales bacterium
TCCGCCACCACCCTTCAGCTCTGATGGATGAACCGGCTCGCGGATCACGCGCTCATGAATCACCCGCTCGGCCGGCGCGGACGCCGTCGTCGTCGTGGTATCCACGACTACCGCACCCAAAGCGGGATCGCGGACCCCGCACTTCGGACACAGCAGTGCAGATGTGCTTACCTCAGCGCCGCACTCGCGGCATGGTGTCATCGCCATGCAAACCTCCTTGTGGACTGGACCCGCCCTCCGAGTTCCGAGAGGACCTTCCTTCAAGAATCGGGCTTGGAGGGAATTATGAGGTGGATTTTTTCTCTTTTCGTCTCGAACTATTTCACTTTGGCCCTCTCCGCCGTCGACAAATAGAGAGCATTGAAAAGGAACTTGAACGTACCGTGCGGCTGTGAACGAAATGTCAGCTCCGGCCCGAAGAGGTAGAGTTTTCCTTTGCCTATCGGAGCGTCTGCGATGGCGGTCGTGTTCTCGAGGTATTTCTGACCCCATGCCCAGCCACTCCGCAGTGGCGTCGCCGTAGCAAACCACGCGACTCGCTTCACACTCCCGCCCTCGGGGAGACGGAAAGCGGGGCTGTTGTCGTAAAACACATCGACGGGATCCGTGATGCCGGCGGTCACGAGGTCCGACTTGTCGACGCGCGCTTCCAGCACGGATCCGGGGACGTAATACTTTGTGCGCGCGAGATGCCGTTCTTTGCCGTCGACCGTTTCAGACAGTGCATCAGCTACCGGCAGGCCGATGTTCTTTGCAATACTTGTTGAGGTGCCTTCTGCGATCAGCGTGCCGCCTGCCTCCATGAAGCTGCGCAATTGAGGGAGGGTCCTTGCGAGCGTCACTTCGCCGCGCTGCGCGGCGTATTCCGGCGGAATCGTTGCTGGCGATGCGTCGTCATCGTCCGCGCCGCGGCGACGAATTCCATCGCGTTCGGGAATCGCGTCGGTCACGAACACGAGTGCATCGTATTTCGCGTTGAGATTGCCCGCATCGAGTGTTTGCGGAAACACTACATCGTACGGAAAGCCGAACTGCTCGAAGATGTAGCGCGTCCAGCCGGACGGAATCGAGCCGCCGTAGCGGTCCCACAGGCCGACGCGCGGCTGTTGCAGCTTCAGCTGATCGCCTTTCGGCTTCGATGTCGTCGCTTCGAACGTCAGTCCGGTTTCGTCGGCAATCTTCAGTATTGCTGCGAGTGTCGACGGATGCGCAGCGATATAGAACGTGCCTGCAGCAACCTGCCTTTTGCCGAGCTTCATGTCCGTGTCGAGCCAGTACACATCCTCTTTTGCCGCCAGGAGACGGTTGATGGCCAGGAATGCGTCGTTGACGTCGTGACTGAGGAGGAAGCCTGCTGTTTTGCCACCCGCTGTGGTGACGCGTCCAGCGGGTGGGCGAATGTAATCTTCGCCAACCTTCTGGAAAGGACCATCGACTGCATTCAGAATGCGATCGAAGCGCACGCCCATCTGGAATGCGAGCGTATAGCCTGCGTTGTCGTACGGCGGCTTCGGCGGACCGCCGGGATACGGGATGTCGTTCGGGTGATCCTGCGGCTCGAACATATCGAGCACGTGTGGCCGGAACGGCTGCGCAGTCCTGATGACGTACGAATTTGCGGGATAGTTCTTTCCTGCAATTGAAAACGACTTTGTCGCGCGCAGAACAGTGATGTTGTTGTCGATCAGTGCATTGACGAATTTCGTCGCCGTCAGGAAGTCCGGCTGGTCGGACGGGATTACGTATGCGCGCGGATCGCGCAGCACCGGATTTCTCATGAGCTCGCGAAACCTGTCCTGCGTGCCACGCGGTCCTGCATCGCTGTCGCCGCCTCTGCGGGTGTCGGCTTCGCCATCTGTTGTCACGCGCGGCACCGTCAGCGCGACGCTGGCAGCTTCGATGCGCCTGGGTGATGCAGTCCAGGTGTCGCGGCTGCCGCGCTCAACCGAGTTGCGCCCCATCCGGTAGATGTTGAACAATAATTGTTCGCGATAGCGCTGCGCGTAATCAAGCACGGCGCGATTTGCTGTGACTGAATAGTCGATGGACTGCTTGAAGTGCCATGTCTGCGGATCGATCGGATCCGGCAAATCGCCGCTCGGCAATTGCTTCTTCACCATGAACGGAATTTCCTGCGGCGTCGGATTGCCAATCGTCTCCGTCAGCAGGCCGATCATGTTGTGGAAATATGCCGTCGTGCGCAGGCCGCCGTTCCACCACGTCGAGTAGCTCGAGCCCGAACGCACGGTGACGCCCGGCTTGTTTTCGGCGAGGAAACGCGTCTGCATTGCAGAGCCTACCATATCGATGCCGGACACGACGAGCGGATCGAAATTGTAATTGAATGGATCGCGGAACGGCGGTGCGAACATGACGGTGCCTGCGGGGCCCGTCTGGTGGTGATTGTAGACGATTTGCGGAAACCAGAGCTTATACATCACACGATTCATGTTGCGCGTCTCCGGCTGTGACGCCATGTAGAAATCGCGGTTGTTGTCGTGTCCTATGTATTTCTGGTACAGCCGCGGGAGGTTGCGCGTCGAGCGCTTCAATGGATCCGCTTCGCGCATGTACCAGTTCGACACCAGCTCCATGCCGTCCGGATTCGCCCACACTGCAATGATGATGTCATCGTTCAGAATGCGCTGCGTTTCTGCATCGTTGCCGCTCACCAGGCCATATACCGTCGCAATCAGCTGCTGTGCGCCCAACACTTCGTCCGCATGCAGGCCGCCATCGATCCAGACGATCGCTTTGCCCTCGGCTGCAAGCGCGTGCGCCTGCTCGTCGGTCAGGCCCTCGGCAAGTGCAAGGCGCTTCGCGATGTCGCGGTAGTGCTCGATATTCTTTTGATTTTCCGGCGCTGTAATGATCGCCATCAGCTGTGGACGTCCCTCCGCAGTACGACC
>JBBQYT010000478.1:0-2901 GCA_038208385.1 Longimicrobiales bacterium
ACCTGCACGGAGTGATCGATGACGAGCTCGACAGGCTGCAACGGGTTGATGCGATTTGCATCGCCGCCAATCTTTGCCATCGCATCGCGCATGGCTGCGAGGTCGACCACGCATGGCACGCCGGTGAAGTCCTGCAGCAACACGCGCGCGGGCGTGAATGCGATCTCCGCACTCGGTGCATCCCGGGCAACCCATTTGGCGAGGTCATTGATGTCATCCGCTGAGACCGCCAGACCGTCCTCGTGTCGAAGCACATTTTCCAGAAGGATCTTCAGCGAGTACGGTAGTCGGGAGATGGAGAGGCCGGACTTCTCGAGAACGTCCAGCCGATAGATCTCGTATGTTTGGGAACCGACCCTGAGACCGGCGCGGGTTCCAAAACTGTTTGTCTTACTCATTTAGTGGCTCTGCCTCACATGAGGTACCTGGATACTCAGCAAAATGCGGCGCATGTTTCCTGCCGCAAGATAGAGCCCTACTTTCCCTGAAAAATCGCCCTCTCTCCAAGCTGAGTCTCGATGCCCACTACGACTTCCGAGCTTCGTACCGCAAAGCGCACCCACGGGTTCACCGAATCCGTCATTCGCGAGATGACACGCGTAGCCACAGAATGCGGCGCGATCAACCTGGCCCAGGGGTTCCCCGATTTTCCGGCTCCCGAAATCCTGAAAGAAGCAGCCTGCGCGGCCATCCGGGCCGACGTGAACCAATACGCCGTCACATGGGGCACGCCGCGCCTGCGGCGGGCGCTCGCGGCCAAGTACCAACGCTTCTACGGAATGGACGTCGACGAAACCCGCGAGGTTACGATCACCTGCGGTGCAACCGAAGCCTGCGCCGCGGCGCTCCTGGCGGTCATCAATCCCGGCGACGAAGTCATCATCTTCGAGCCGTATTATGAGAACTACGGGCCCGATGCAGTCCTCTGCGGCGCCAGGCCGATCTGGATTCCGCTCGAGCGCGATGGCGCCCTCGATTTCGATCGAATTACCGCTGCGATTACGGAGCGCACGCGCGCCATCGTCATCAACACTCCGAATAATCCGACCGGTCGGGTATTCAGCCGCGCCGAGCTCGAGGCTCTGGCCGAGCTGTGCGAAAAACATGACCTCATCGCATTCACGGACGAGATCTACGAGCACATTCTCTACGAGGGAGAGCATGTCCCGCTCGCGACAATCGGCAACATGAGGAGCCGGACGGTTACGATCAGCGGGTTGTCAAAGACTTTCAGCATCACCGGTTGGCGCGTCGGCACCATCGTCGCGCCGGCGGACCTGACCCTCGGGATCCGGAAGGTCCACGACTTTCTGACCGTCGGATCACCACACCCGCTCCAGGAGGCCTGTGCGACTGCGCTCGAGCAGCTTCCCGACACCTACTACCGCGGCCTCGCCGGCGAGTACCGCGAGCGACGGGACATTCTGCACAGGTCGCTGGTCGAGGCCGGCTTCAAGTGCGACCCACCGGCTGGTGCGTATTACATCATGGCTGACTTCTCCAGGATCAGCTCACTCGACGACCATGCGTTCGCGCGCTGGCTCGCGCAGGGCGGCAACGAGTACGACGCCGACCCGTCGAGCTGCAGCGGCGGCATCGCCACGGTGCCCGGCTCGAGTTTCTTCCACGGCTCTGCTTTGGGCAAAAATCTCGTTCGATTCGCATTCTGTAAGCGCATAGAAACCTTGAATGCTGCGGGGAAAAGACTGCGCGAGATCACATCCTGAAAGTGACCGTTCAACGTCATTTGTTTGCTTTCGGCCGAATTCTATGCATATTTGTCCTTGCGTCCCCCGGCGCAGGACATTTCGCTCTGAGGAGGGAGCCATGAAAAGGCTTGTTGCCTTCGCCTTCATTGCAACACTTGCGGTCCCGGTTGCAGCCCGCGCCCAGATCATTGACCCCGTGCGTCCGTTGCGCCTTACGGTCTCGCCGATCATTGGCTACGCCATGACAACGACGGTCAAAGGCGTGGTATCCATTTCGACGCCCGACGGAACGCAGTTCGCCAACTTCGAGAACAAGGTGGGGGGCGGCCCAACGTCCGGCATCGCGGCGGATTACCTGCTCGTGGGACGATTGGGCGTGCAGGGCGCATTGATGTACACGTCACGCGGCGCCACGAACACAACCACTGCCTTCAACGGAGACCTGATCCCGGGCGCCTTTCCCGCCGGATCGATGATCACCCTGAAGGCGGGCGGCAGGTTCGAGCTGGTCGAGACCGAGTCCGAGCTGCAGATCTACCACCCGCGCGCCTACGTCTACGGCGGCGGCGCACTCATGCGCGAAAGCTTCTCGAGCGCCGTCGGCGGTGGGTCGGCGATCCACCCCGGAATAAACGGCGGCATCGACGCAGAGATTGCAACGCCCTCGCGCCGCGTGTCCGTCCGGTTTGGCGTTCAGGACACCTACTATTTCTGGAGAAACCAGGGCTTCTCGCGCGGCTTCGCCAATGAGTTCACGTCCGAGCTCGGCACCGAAGCCTTCGCACTCGCTGACGCACACAACGCACACGTCTTCGAGGTCAACGCAGCCCTGGCCTTCCACTTCTGAGCACACGCTGTCCAAACGAAAAGAGGCCCGGCAACACGCCGGGCCTCTTTCTTTTCATACACCCCCCTGAAAACTACGCAGCCGCTTCCGCTGGTCCGACGAAGCGCTGTACCTCTTCCAACACTCGCCTCGGCTCGCACGGCTTCGACAGATATCCGTCAAAACCCACCCGCCGCGACTTCTCTCGATCCTCCGGCATCGCATGCGCCGTCAGCGCCACAACCGGAATGTCCCTCGTCGCCGCATCGGCCTTCAAACACAACGTCGCCTGCCAGCCGTCCAGCACGGGGATCGATATATCCATGAGAATGATGTCCGGATGCCGCTCGCGCGCGAGACGCACAC
>JBBQYT010000479.1:0-2897 GCA_038208385.1 Longimicrobiales bacterium
GTCCAGTGCACGTGCGGCAGCGCAACCACCACAGTCTTCGAGTCGATCGATTCGAGAATGCGTTCGTTCCACTCCGCCCCGCGCGCTGCTCCCTCCGGTGGCTCGATCATGCGCACCAGATAGCCGTGCTTTTCCGCGAGACGCATCCACGAGTATACGTTGCTCGGGAATTGACCCGATGCCATCACAATGTTGCCGCGTTCCTTGCGCGGTGCATTCGCAGCAGCTGTCGCAATGCCGTATGACGCCGCCGGAATCATCGCAATGCGGTTCGGATCGGGCGCATTGATGAGCCGCGCAAACAACATCCGCGCCTCTGCGGATGCGCTGAAAAAATCGTCGACGTGAATCATCGTCGGATTGGCTTTGCGCACAATCGTCGCAAGACCAACCTCCTGGACGCGCTTCGACAGCGGGCCCATATACGCGCAATTCAGGTAATGCAGCTCATCGGGTAACGAGAACTGCGTTTTTTGGCAGGTCAACACGAGTAGGCTACTGTTGGTTCCAGGTGGAAAAATTCAGTCGTTGGTCGATCTGTAGTGAAACGACGCTGCCAGGTCTTACCACGATGAGTGGCGTGTTGTAGCGGCCGCCCGTCTGCACGGCTTCCGCACTCAACGTGATCGATGTCGGCGCTCCGTACTGGATCAATGCGCCAGGCACCGTCAAACGTGCAACGCTTCCGCTCGACACCGTCCCGATCCATTGTTGAATGCCACCCTTCGACGCGTACACGCGCACCAGGCTCAGATTCTGGTTGTCGACGCGAACCACTACCAGTTCGCTTTCCGGAACACCGCCCTCGATCTGATGGCGCGTGCACGCAGACAGCAGCAGAGGCAGGATGATGAGAGTCGCCAACCGTGCAACGTTGATTTTTGGCATGTGCGTGCCTCACGTTCGGGATCAGGCTAATCTACAGCGGCCGCCGCGATATCCGCGAGGCTGCGTGCGACCTTGACCACACCCCTCGACCCCGCTTGAGCACTTCCCAATTGCCCCAGGGAGCCTTCGAGCTCGCAGCACGCATCCGCGCGGGCGAGGTGTCCGCACGCGCTGTTGCAGACGCACACATCGCACGCATTGAAAGAGTCAATGGCGTCTTGAACGCCGTTGCAGCCGAACGCTTCGCTGCTGCGCAGGCTGAAGCAGACGCTGCCGACGCGCTCCTCGCCGCCGGGCGTTCGGTCGGCCCACTCCACGGCGTGCCGTTCACCGTGAAAGAAATGATCTCGGTCAAGGGTTTGCCGCAGACATTCGGCTGTACCACGCGCGCCGGCCGGCTGGCCGTCGAAGACGCAACCGTCGTCTCCCGGATGAGGAATGCAGGCGCAATTCCCATTGCCGTCACCAACACACCCGAGTGGGGCTTCTGGTTCGAGACATATAACCTGATCTACGGCCGCACCTCGAATCCGTACGACCCCACCCACACACCCGGCGGCAGCTCCGGCGGTGAAGGCGCCCTCGTTGGCTCCGGCGCAGTGCCCTTTGGCCTGGGCAGCGACCTCGGCGGGTCGATCCGCATGCCAGGCGCCTTTTGCGGCGTCTTTTCACACAAGCCGAGCAAAGGCCTGGTCCCGTTGACCGGCCATTACCCCGTCTATCGCAGTGGACCGGACCAACACGCGCCGCGGATCAATCCGTACGTGGTACTCGGCCCGCTCGCCCGCCGTGCCGGTGACCTCCTGCCCCTGCTCCGCATCCTGGCCGGACCCGACCAGATTGATCCCAACATCATACCGGACCTCATGTTAGGTGATGGCGACCTGGATTGGACGGGACGAAAGGTCTTTCTCCTCAAAGACCCCCACATCCTTCTCGCCTCGCGAACCAGGCCCGAAGTCCAGGATGCCGTCCAGCGCGCGGCCGAAGCGCTTGAACGGAGGGGCGCGGTCATCGAGCCCATGGATCCAGCCTTCTTCCGGGACGCCGTGGACCTCTGGCTGTCCGCCCTGCGCACGCTGGAAGGTCCTTCACTCGCGGGGCTTCTAGGTGACGGCAAGCCAATCAGTCCGGCACTAGAGCTCGCCCGGGCAGCAACCGGACATGCACGCTTTACCGTGCCGGCGCTTCTCTTCGCCCTGCTCGAGTCGCTCGACCCGAGGTCCATGTCCCGCTTCCAGAAACGCCTGGTCGATGTTTCGCGCCTCCGCCAGGCATTTCACGAAACGTTAGGCGATGCCGTTCTGCTCATGCCCGTGCATCCACGCGTCGCACCCAAACACAATGCGCCACTCCTCACACCCTTCGACTTCGCCTACACCGGCATCTTCAACGTGCTCGGCGTTCCCGCGACGACGGCGCCCGCAGGACTCAACGGCGATGGTCTCCCGCTCGCCGTCCAGATCGTGGGCGGACACGGCGCGGACGCGCTTACGATCAACGCAGTGTGTGTTCTGGAAGAGGAGCTGGGTGGTTGGCAGGCGCCTGCATGACAGCGTCGTATCCAGGCTTCGTTTTCATGACTGTATACCGCAAATATAGGCAGTTTCTGCCTATTCTTGTAAGTCCAATTATGGGTACATTTTAAAGCATAATTCATCCGTCCCGACGAGCCCTCTCCCCCTCGCCGTGCCGCGTCTGTTTCTTCTCTGACGCTGGAGCGACCCTATTCCGGTCCCGAGCACTGCGACAGCGGTCGTCGCGGTTTCGACGGTCGTGGCTCTACTTGTCGTCTTCTTCTGGGCGCGCCGAATCCTGCGCGACCGGGCGGCGCATCGCGCAAATGAGCACGTGGAGGCGATGGCGCGGTTCGCCCGGATCATCGAGAACTGCGAGCAATCCATCTTCAGCACGTCCCTCGACGGGATTGTCTTCACCTGGAATCACGCTGCTGAAGTCCTGTTTGGCTATTCCGCGGACGAAGTGGTTGGAGATCAGGATGCCATCCT
>JBBQYT010000480.1:0-2891 GCA_038208385.1 Longimicrobiales bacterium
TGATCAGATGTACTAAGAGGTTCACAAACACCCCGAAGAAGCAAATGGACAAACCGAAATACCGCCCGATCCCGATCGAAGAAAAATGGCAAAAACGTTGGGCCGACGAGGGCACCAACACGTTCACGGAGGAACAGCTCCAGAACGCCAAAAAGCCATTTTATAACCTCATGATGTTCCCGTATCCGTCGGCTGAAGGGCTGCACGTCGGGAATCTCTATGCGTTCACGGGCGCGGACGTCTACGGCCGTTACAGGAGAATGCAGGGTGAAGACGTATTCGAGCCCTTCGGCTTTGACGCGTTCGGCATCCACTCGGAGAACTACGCGCTGAAGATCGGCACGCATCCGATGGAGCTGATCCCGCAGAACATCCGGAACTTCACTCGGCAGGTGAAGCGCGCCGGGCTCATGCTCGACTGGAACCACGTCGTCGATACGACCGACCCCGGCTACTACAAGTGGACGCAGTGGCTGTTTCTGCAGCTGTACAAGGCTGGACTCGCGGAAAAACAGGAGGCGGCCGTCAACTGGTGTCCGTCGTGCCACACCGTGCTCGCAAACGAGCAGGTGATCGCCGGCGCATGCGAGCGCTGCGGCACTGCCGTCGAACAGCGGTTCCTGTCACAATGGTTCTTTCGCATCACGCGCTACGCGCAGCGACTGCTCGACAACCTGTCGTGGATCGATTGGTCCGATACGACAAAGCGCGCACAGGAAAACTGGATCGGTCGCTCTGAAGGCGCCGAAGTCCGGTTCCCCATCGCACGCAAGCTGAATGCGTCAGGCGATCAACACGAAGGCGTGCAGCTGCAGACTGGCATGACTGCCGTGCACGTATTTACGACGCGGCCCGACACGATCTTTGGCGCGACGTTCATGGTGCTCGCACCCGAACATCCGCTCGTCGACGTGTTGGTGAGCGAAGTACAGCGCGAGAAAGTCGACGCGTATCGCGAGCGCGTCTCGACGGAAGATCTTGTCACGCGCAAGAAAACCGACAAGGAAAAGACCGGCGTGTTCACGGGCGGTTACGCCGTCAATCCGGCAACGGGCAAGAACATTCCCGTCTGGATCGCCGACTACGTGCTGATGGAATACGGCACCGGCGCAATCATGGCCGTACCGGGTCACGACGCGCGTGACTTCGAGTTTGCATCGAAGTACGAGCTGCCGATTCCACGCGTGATTGCCGGCGCCGGTACAGATGCAGACACGCCACTGAACGAACCGTATGCAGGCGATGGCGTGCTGGTGAACTCAGGGGAATTCGACGGGCTCGACTGGCGCGACGCGAAGCAGCGCATCACTGCGTGGCTGGGCGAGCGCAACATGGCCGAGCCACGCATCAACTACAGGCTGCACGACTGGTGTATCTCGCGGCAGCGCTACTGGGGACCGCCAATCCCCATCATCTACTGCAATGCATGCGGTACCGTGCCCGTGCCTGAAAAAGACCTGCCCGTCGTGCTGCCGTACGTCGAGAATTACAAGCCTGACGAGAGCGGCGTGAGTCCGCTGGCGCGTGCAGAAGAATGGTATCGCGTGCCCTGCCCGCAGTGCGGTGGAGAAGCCCGTCGCGAGACGGATGTAAGCGATACATTCCTCGACAGCGCCTGGTATTTTCTGCGCTATCCGTCAGCGAATAACAATGCCAACGCATTCGATGAAGCGCTGACGAAAAAATGGCTGCCCGTAACGAGCTACATCGGCGGCGAAGAACACTCGGTGCTGCACCTGATGTACAGCCGCTTCACGACGATGGTCCTGAAGGATGTAGGACTGCTCGAGTTCGAAGAGCCATACTCGGTATTCCGGAAGCACGGACTGATCATCAAGGACGGCTCGAAGATGTCCAAGAGCCGCGGCAATGTCGTCGTTCCCGACCAATACATCGAGCAGTACGGCGCGGATGCTTTCCGCACGTACCTGATGTTCCTGGGTCCATACCAGGAGGGCGGCGATTTCCGCGACCAGGGACTGCAGGGACCGCTCGGCTTCCTGTCACGACTGTGGGATTCCGTGATGCCCGTCGAGGAGATGGGCACAGAACAAGTGAGCGGAGAAATCGAGCAGAAGCTGCACGCAACCATCAGAAAAGTGACCGACGACATCGCAGCGCTGCACTACAACACTGCAATCGCTGCAATGATGGAATACCTGAACGCGGTGCGCGAAAGCGGCAGAAAAATCAATCGCGCGGAAGTCGAGCCGCTCGTGCTGCTGGTTGCGCCGTTCGCGCCGCACGTCGCCGAAGAGCTGTGGGAACAGCTTGGACACAAGGGCGGAATATACGCAACCCCTCTATGGCCATCGTATGACACCGCTAAAGCGACTGCCGATACCGTCGAGTTCGTCGTGCAGATCAATGGCAAAGTACGCGCACGCATTCCAATGGCGCGCGGGCTTTCGCAATCGGAGGCGCAGGACACTGCGCTCGCTGATGAGAATGTTCGGAAATACGTGAATGGCGCACAGGTACGGAAAGTTGTGTTCGTTCCAGATCGGTTGATTAATCTGGTGATCGGATAACTGCGGGCAGCAACTCCCGGACACGTTCACGTTTACCGACACGTGTTTCGGGTCGCGTTCGCGCGGGTACGTTTAACGCACGTGCGCGCGAACGGACCCGGTCAGTTTATAGCTGTTAGTCTCGCCAGCACTGGGAAAAACAGCCTCCCCATCTGGCGTTGACACTCGCGGAGACTCTACCTATCTTTTGGGACTTATCGCGGGGTGGAGCAGTCTGGTAGCTCGCCGGGCTCATAACCCGGAGGTCGCGGGTTCAAATCCCGCCCCCGCTACTTTGAACAACCAAGGAATCGTCGCCATGCAGACTCTTCGTTCCAGCTCGCGAGCTCGCTCGCGGTCCAGTGCTCCATGCGCCGGGGC
>JBBQYT010000481.1:0-2883 GCA_038208385.1 Longimicrobiales bacterium
TACGTTTCTCGGCTACGGCGATCTGGTTGTCGACATGCGCTGCTTTGCGCGCATGGCACAAGCGACGGGCGCTCCCGTGATCTTCGATGGAACGCACTCGGTGCAGCGCCCGGGCAAAGCTGCCGGCGCGAGTGGCGGCGATCCGCAATTCACGCCCGCGCTCGTCCGTGCGGCGATTGCAGCCGGCGCAAATGGCCTGTTCCTGGAAGTGCATCCGAATCCCGAGCGTGCGCCGTCCGATGCGACGAACATGCTTCGCATTGATCGCCTGAAGCCGCTGCTCGAGGAAGTGATCGCCCTGCGCGCAGTGATGGAGCAGCATGCTGGCGGAGTAGAGCCCGTCCGTGTTTGATGTCCTCGATGCGACACTCGCAAAGCGCGTGAAGCTCGTGCTGCTCGATGTCGATGGCGTGCTGACCGATGGCGGCGTGTACCTCGGCGCCACCATCGATGGCCAGCGCGTCGAGATGAAGCGATTCGAGATCACCGACCAGCTCGGCATCAAGATGCTCGTATGGGCGGGCATCGACGTCGCACTCGTGAGCGGCCGTGAATCGCCCGCAACGACGATGCGCGCAGAGGAGCTCGGCATCGAGCAAATGACGACGATGGGCGGCTTCAAGATGGCCAACGTGCAGTCGCTGATGAAAAAATATGGCGTGACGTGGGAACAGATCGCCTTCGTCAGTGACGACCTTGCCGATATTCCGGTGCTCAGGCGCGTGGGTCTACCGATCGCCGTCGCGAATGCAGTTGCCGAAGTGAAAGCGATTGCGGTCTGGCGTACCCGAACAGGTGGGGGCTACGGCGCAGTGCGGGAGTTCGCAGAAGCGCTGATGCGCGCGCGCGGCGAGTGGAACGACCGCGTCGACAAGTATCTCGCGGAGCGCGATGGTGGCGCCCACGAAAATGTCGCCTGAAACATCCGCACTGGTTCAGAATCCGTCCGCAGTGCGCGACGGCATGCACGGCGCAGAGCTGCTCGAGCGTGCGCGCGCGGTCATTCGCATCGAGGCCGAAGCTTTGCGTGTGCTCGAGGGACGCATCGACGAGTCGTTTCTGGAAGCCGTCGAGCTGATCGGCGCAGCATCCGGACGCGTGGTAGTGAGCGGCATCGGCAAAAGCGGCATCGTTGCGCGGAAGATTGCGGCGACGCTCACATCGACAGGCACGCCGGCGACGTTTCTGCACCCGGTCGAAGGCCTGCACGGTGACCTCGGTATCGTCGGGAGACACGATGTTGCGTTGATCGTGTCGAAGAGCGGTGAGTCCGATGAAGTCACAGGCCTCGTCGAGTATCTGTCGAGGCTCGGTGTGCCGATCATTGCACTGACAGGACGCACGGAGTCCAGTCTCGGACGGATTTCGCGCGTTGCGATCGACTGCTCGGTTGCAGTAGAAGCCTGTCCGTTCGATCTCGCGCCGACAACGTCGACAACGGTTGCAATTGCGGTCGGCGATGCGCTGGCTGTTGCGCTGTTGTTACAGCGCGGTTTCACGCGCGAAGATTTCGCGCGCATCCACCCTGGCGGAACGCTTGGCCGGAAGCTGACGTTGCGCGTGCGCGATGTGATGCTCGCAGCGGATTTCCCGAGCCTGCCTGCTTCCGCCACCATGCGCGAGTGCATCATCCTCCTCGCCGAAAAGCGCGGGACGGTGCCCATCGTGGACGATGGCGGTGAGATTGTGGGCGTGGTGACGGCCGGCGATCTGACCCGGCTGCTCGAGCGGAAGGAAGACTTCTTCGAGACGCACGTCGCCGAGGTGATGAACCGGACACCTAAAGTGGTCGAGGCGGACACGCTGGCCGCCGGAGCGGTGTATCAGATGGAGACGCACGGCATTATGGCCCTGCCCGTCGTCGACGAGGGCCGCAGGTTGGTCGGGATCGTGCACTTGCACGACCTTTTGCGGGCCGGTGCTGTATGAGTGACAGCAGCGATTAGGGATTAGGGATTAGGGATTAGTAAAAAAAACAACAGCAACAGCGAAAGACAATTGTGAATAGAGGCTGGATTGGGACATTGGCGATCGTTGGCACACTGGCCGGAGCGGGCTGTGACAAGCCGTCGACGGAAGTTGTGGCGAGCCCGGCCGCGCAGGCAATGCGTGCGGACCAGGTCATGTTCGGCGTGCAGCAGTTCATCACGCAGGACGGAATCCGGCGCGGCGTCATGAACGCGGACACGGCGTACGTGTTCGAGGATTCGGGCAAGATCGAAGTACGCAAGGTGAAGCTCAATCTGTTCAGTGAGACGGGGAAGTCATCCGCGGACCTCACGTCGAAGGCGGGTACGCTCGACACGCGCACGCAGGCCATGATCGCGCGCGGCAACGTGGTGCTCACTACGGCTGATGGCCGCAAGATCAACACGGAAGAGCTGCACTACGATCCGAACGCACATCGCGTATGGAGTAACGTCACTACATCGATGGCCCAGAACGGTGGACCGCTTACAGGAGACGGCTTCACTGCGGATGATCAGATGCGCAACATCCAGATCACGCGGCCGCGTGGTCGCGTGAGCGGAGGAATCAAGTTCTGATGCTCTCGAAGTGGATTGCAGCTTCGGTTTTTGCTGTCGTGCTCGTGCCTGCAGCGCTCTCGGCGCAGGCGCGCGGGTCGACGTGCAATGTGAAGCCGGGCCAGTCATCGAAGGTCAATATTTTCAACAACGGCACGCCGCAGCAGATGACGTTCATCAGCGGCACGACAGAGTTTGTTTGCACAGGGGATGTGACGATCCGCGCGGACAGCGGCGTTTCTGTCGCCGCGACCGAGACGAGGTATTTCATCGGCCACGTTTTCTATAGTGATCCGGAAAAATCGGTAACGGCGGGACGCATCACGCAGTTTGGCCGGGAAGGACATGTCAACGCTCA
>JBBQYT010000482.1:0-2878 GCA_038208385.1 Longimicrobiales bacterium
GTGTCACGCTGATTCCCAAAGTCGCCGGCTATCGTGCGACGATACCTGCGCAGCTGACTGCGTTTCCGCCCGGCGGCGTGTACGAGCTCGCGCTGGAGCCTGTACCGGCGCGCGTGCGCGGTACGGTCGTGGATGCGGACAGGAATCCGGTGGCAGGCGTGGTTCTGACGTTCGAGGGCGGCATTGCAGTCGACACGACGGACAACTCCGGCAACTTCGATGTCGTGCTGCCGTATCCGGTCGGCACGCGCGTGCCCGTTCGAGCAGTTAAGAATGGCGTCACCGGCTTCAGCGATATGATCACGATTCCGAACGAAGCCGCGTTGACGCTCTTCTTCACCGTGCAGTCGTAGCGGTCTCGATGCGATGCACAGCTGCGGTACTCCTTTTGTTCATCGCTGCGACTCCTGTTCAACCTCAGGGAACGACGCGGCTGCTCGGCAAGCTCGTCGATCTGCAGGGCGCGCCCGTCGGCAAAGTTCGTCTTCAGGTTACAGGTCATGGCGAGCCGGAAATCTTCAGCAGCGGTGAGTTCCAGCTCGATCTTTCAGGTCATCCCAACCAGGTCGAAGTTCGCCTGCTGAATTCGCCGGGCCTCGAGATCCTGTATCCGTTGAAGGGCCTGGTGGCTGTTCCAGCAAGTGCGAGCGTGCGCGTTGCGATCGTCGTCGGCAAATCGGACCGCGCTTACATCAATGATCTGCTCGCCGCGCGTTTCGTGCAGCTGAGCGCAACGCTGAAACAGAACGGCGTGCGGTACGATGCATCGTTCGACAGCATTGGCGATGGTGTGCGTCGGATCATCGAGCTGCTCGGCCTGAAGGAAGACAGCCTGCGTCGCACGATCGTGCAGCAGAATCAGCGCGCTTCGATGAAGCCGGCAATCTTCAAGACGTTCGACGCCTATATACTGAAGGCGAAGGATCTGCAAAGTGCGTTTCGGCTGGTCACTTCGGTCGCCGCAAAGGATCGCACGGCAATACTCGCGTTACAGCAGGCAGTAACCGACTACAATGCGGCGTTCACGGAGCTGAACAACAACCGCAATGCATTCCAAAGCACGATTCGTAACGACTGGAGCGGGGCGGAAGCAGAAGGCATTTCGCGCGACCTGGCCGATGTGTATACGGAAGCCGTTGAAGAGATCCACAAAGGGTACGTGCTACCGCTCAATGAGAGCCTGATCGTGTTGCAGCGCGCGCACGGAACGAACAAACCGGGCGCGGCGCAGATTGCGCAGGCGGTTGCCGAAGCCGACGCCGCTGTGCGTCAGATGGATGCGCGGTTCACAGTGCTGGATGAGCGCTACGCGCGATTGCGTGCGTCGCTCGGTCGAGACTGACAGCGGGGTTCGCGGTTCGAGGTGCGCGATTCGTGTGCAGCAAATTCAAAAAAAGGGGGACCAATGAACACAACAGGCGCGATGCGCAGCTTACGGGCTGTATTGTTTGGACTCACGGTGGGAACCGCTGCGTGCGCCGCGGCGGTCGGAGACATACTTGGGCCGCTCGTGATCCTCACCAATCAATGGCGCGACGAAGCCAACGCGAGCCATACGTTCACGGTACAGGACAACACTGGCTTCATGGCGAAGCGCTCGGGCACGTTCACGGGCACCGAAAACCTGCCTAACGGCACTACGTTCCAGCTCGAGGGCTCGTGGGCCGAGAACGGCAGCATCCAGTTCACTGTGCACAGGTCGCCGGACGTGACGTATCGCGGGACGATTCCCGGCGACAACGCGAGCCGGTTGACGTTTACGTCGTCGGCCGGTGGGTTGGTTTGGCTTAGGACCTAGCCGGGCAGCGCATTGTTCAGGGCTGCAGCTTCTTCTGCTTGTTCTGCTTCTATATTCTCTCGCGACCTGCTCCGCATCGAGACGGTCACCGCACAACGCCAAAAGCAAAGAGGCGTCGGTTGCACGCGTAGAGCGTAGAGCCGTAGGCTGGCTCAGGGCACACAAACAAGTCATGGAGGTCGCGTGAGAAACATAACTGCGCTGTCCATCATCCTGCTGGCGGCCTCCGCGCACGCTCTGAGCGCACAGATGTCCTCGGACTGGCCTACCTACAATGGCAACTACGAATCGACGCGGTTCTCGCGTCTGACGCAGATCGCCCAGAACAACGCATCAAGTCTCAAGAAACTGTGCGAGTTCGACACGCACGAGTTGATTTCGTCTCAGAGTGGGCCTGTCGTCGTCAATGGTGTGATGTACCTGACGACGGACACGAGCACGTATGCGATCGATGCGGCGACGTGCGCGCTCAAGTGGCGCACCGGTCGCGCCTATTCGCCGTTGTCCGCGTTGAAGAACAATCACGGTGTTGCGTATCTCGACGGCCGTCTTTTTCGCGTCAGTGGTGATGTGCACGCGTACAGCCTGGATGCAGCGACCGGCAGGATTCTCTGGGATGTCAGCTTCAAGCGGACGGAAGGCGAGGACGCGCCGATGGCGCCGCTGGCGTGGAATGGGCTGGTCTACGTCGGCAATTCCGGTGGCGACAACACTGGAGTGACCGGTCACGTACACGCGCTCGATGCAGAGACCGGTCGCGAAATGTGGCGGTTCGACGTTGTGCCGGACACCGGGGCTGCGGGCAGGACGTGGCCGCAGGGAGCAAATGCGCCCAAGCCGACGGGCGGCGGAATGTGGACGAGTCTGACGTTCGACCCGCAGTGGGGGGTGTTGTACGTGCCGACGGGAAATGCTGCGCCGGATTTCATGATCTCACTTCGTCCGGGTGAGAATCTGTACACGAACTCAATCGTGGCGCTCGATGCGAAGACGGGAAAATTTTTCAGTCACATTCAGACGAGCAAGAACGATTTCCACGACTGGGATGTGAGCGCGGCGCCGTCCGCATTTACATCGCGT
>JBBQYT010000483.1:0-2872 GCA_038208385.1 Longimicrobiales bacterium
ACAAGGAGATCAACATGCAGGAGATGGGATTGGCCGAGGCCATTGCACAGCTGCGAAAAGAGATTGGCACGGCCGCGCGCGCGGCAAAGGGCGAAGCGTTGCAATTCACGTTGGGCCCAGTGGAGCTCGAGCTGCAGGTCGAGCTTGTCGCAAGCGCTACCGCGAAAGCTGACTTCAAGTGGGTAGTGATTTCCGCGGGCGCGGAAGCCAGCGGTGAGCGCACGCGCACGCACAAAGTGAAACTGGTCTTGAACCCGCAGAGCGATGGCGCGCCCGTGCTCGTGAGCGATGTACGCAAGGTCCCGCCGGAGTAGCCGTTCCATCCGCGAGTATCATCCAACACGCCGACGCGCAGGCTGAGCCGTGAAGCTCCAGCGCACCGTTGAGATCTACCGGCCCGACACGGGCGCGGTCGGCAGCGGCTATTTGCTGGCCGCCGGCCTGGTGCTCACGGCGCGGCACGTCGTCGCAGACCCAGCGCAGTCGCCCGCCGGCTCTCCTGCGCTCTGCAGGCTGCGCGCATACGAGTTCACCCCCGAAGGTGTTGTCGCCGGCGTTGGTGAGTGGATTGATGCGCGTGTCGCCTGGACAGGCAGTGATTCACTCGATGCCGCACTGCTCGTTCCCGTTTCAGGCGATGGCTTCACTCCGAATCTCTCGCCCGTCAGCCTCGGCATAGTCTCCGGCACATCCATCCCGGTCGCTGCAGTCGGATTCCCGCGCGCAGCCCTCACAAACGACAAGAGCGACATCCTGCACGTGCGCGGCGTCGTCGATGCCGTCAGCATGTCGCGCGGCGCGTGGTTGTTGATTGCGATCACGTCGGCGCCACCACGACTCCCGGAGCACTGGCGCGGTGTGTCCGGCGCTGCAGTGTTCGCCGGGGATGCTCTCGTCGGGCTCATCGCGCAGGTGCCGGACGCGTTTGGCGCGACTGCACTGCAGGCGGTGCGCATTGCAGAGGTCATCGCCGACAGAAATGCCACGGCGTTGCTGAACGCCTCGGGAATCGAGCTGCCACCGCGCGTCGTCACTGCTGCGAGCGTTGCAGCGCTGCCGCAGGAGTGGAGCTGGGAGCCGCTGCGCGCGGAGTACGCGCAGGCCGTGCTCACGACGTTCTGCAAGCTCGATTACGCAGGCCTGGATGATGGGGGCGCGAGCGCGACGCTGAACGCACAGGATGCGTACGCAGCGACACGTCTGATCGCGGTAGGCGGTGGCACACTTGGATTGAGCGATGTTGTCGGGCGCCGGCGCGTGCTTCTGCTCGGCGAGCCAGGCTCGGGCAAATCGACGACGCTGAAGCAGCTGCTCGCACTGTCCGTCACAGACAGGCCAAACGCCGTGCCCGTCTGGGCTCCGCTCGCCGAGCTGCCGCGCGACAGCGCACTCACTCCCGCGCGTCTCATCGGCCACATCGTCACACAGGCGCACGAACAGCTCGGGCTGCGCGACGTCAATCCCAAGCTATTCGAGGAAGCAATACGCGAAGGCAAAGTCGTATTCGCATTCGATGCGTTCGATGAGAGCGGCGGCAAGGCGCGCCGTCAGCAGGTGCGCGACCTCCTGGTCGAGTGCGCACGACTGTGGCCGTTGTGCAGCATGTACGTCAGCTCGCGGCCCGCGCAGGAAGAAGAAACACCGATCAGGCCGTCCGAGGTGATGACCGTCGATGACCCGGCGCGCTTTACAACGCTCAGGATGGACAAGCTCTCGCCCGATCAGGTGCCGGCATTTCTGAAGGCAGTCTTCGACGATGACGGCACACTCAGCGCTGCGATTCTCGCCCGTACAGACCTCGAGGCGCTCATCGCATCGCCGCTGACGCTCAGTCTTCTCGCACGCATCGCACGACAGCAGGGTGAGCTGCCCGATGACCGCCTCGGCCTGTTCACGCGCTGGATCGAGACCGCCGTCGTGGGTTGGGAAGAAGCGAAGGTCGGCGCGGTGAATGATGCAGAACGTGCCGCACGCATCGACGCTCTGCGCCTGCTCGCGTGGTCGCTGCACCAGAGCACAGACGATTCGCCGTTCCTGACCACGCAGACCGCACGTCAGGCATTGCTGCCAATTCACGGCTCGCGCGGCGCCACTCAATCCGACGCGCTGATCGTCTGGCTCGTCCAGCGCACGGGTTTGCTCGTCGCAAGCGAAGATGCAGATGCGTCGGCCGGCCGAAAGCATTTGCGTTTTTCGCACTTGCAGCTGCAGGAATACCTGGCGGGCGCGGAGCTGGCGCAGCGGTTCGAAGCGGATCCGACTACGACGATTGCCGAGCTGAATAATCGGTGGTTCAACTACACCTGGTTCGAAGTCCTCGGCTTCGCCCTCGCCGTCATGGCGCGCGACGGCGACAGCCACAACGACTTTCTGCGCGCACTACTCGCGCAGCCCGATCCATACGACGACCTGCTGCACCGTCGCGTTCTGTTGGCCGCCAAGCTGCTCGCGCGTATTCCATTTGCAGACGATGCCGTGGCGTCGGACATTGTAAGTGGCCTCGAGCGTGTCATCCTCCTGCGCGCCGAATTCACTGATGAAGCCTACGCCGCGCTGCTGTCACTCGGTCACTACTCCAGTGCTCGAGCGCCCTTGACCGATATCGCTTCGAGTGGTGCACTCGATTCGTGGCAGGGGTGGATGGTGCGCAGCTGGCGCTTTCGCGCGCTCGAAGCCAGCGCCGAATTTGTGAGTCCTGCAGAAGCCGTTCGGCTGCTCGATCGGCTGCTGGCCGACATTGACTTCCACCCGCGCGATCCCGCCGACACCCGTCCGCTGACAGACGCAGAAACTAATGCGTTGTTCTCCTTCGAGCTGCGCCGAACCTGCTGCGTGCGACGCAATGCGTGGGGCGATCATGACGGCGCCATCG
>JBBQYT010000484.1:0-2868 GCA_038208385.1 Longimicrobiales bacterium
TTCACGCGCAGTCTCTCTCACCGCCTCGAGCATCGCTTCTGCCAGGTCGAGACACTCATCTTCGGCCGTGCCGTCGAGCGCGCACTGCACCCGGAGCGATTCATCATCGGCTGTATGGATCCAGACGTGGCGTTACCGAAAGCGCTCGCTGATTTCCTCGGTGCATTTGGCTGCCCGATTGTGCCGATGCACTACGAAAGCGCCGAGCTGTGTAAGATCTCGATCAACCTGTTCCTCGCCGCGTCGATTACAACGACCAATGCACTCGCTGAATTGTGCGAGCGCATCGGTGCCGAATGGTCTGAGATCGCACCAGCCCTGAAGCTCGACGCGCGCATCGGACAGCATGCCTATCTCATGCCGGGCCTCGGCATCGCGGGTGGCAATCTGGAGCGCGACCTCGCCACGGTGTGCGAACTTGCCGACACGTACGGCACGGATGCGGGAGTCGTGCGTGCGTTTATCACAAACAGCAACCATCGTCGTGACTGGGCACTGAAAGAGATTCACCAGCGCGTGCTCGTGCACACAGCCGATCCCGTGATCGCCGTCCTCGGCCTCGCCTACAAGCAGGACACTGCATCAACCAGGAATTCGCCATCGCTCGCCTTGCTCGCCGCCCTGCAACCCTTTGTCGTGCGCGTCTTCGATCCCGTCGTGTCTGCACACCCGGAATTTCACCCGCGTATCGTCGGCACTGCTTCTGCCCTCGACGCTTGTACAGGCGCGGACGCGCTGGTGATCATGACGCCGTGGGACGAATTTCGTCGACTGATTCCACGAGAGATTGTCGAACGATTGAGAGGGCGCACAATCATCGATCCGTACGGCCTGTTGAATGCGGAATCGTGCCGCACAGCAGGACTCGATCATATCACACTGGGTTCTGCAGCTTCCGGTGCCGGCGCGTGAGCGCGACAATGTTCGAGCACCTCGAAGCGGTGCATGTTCCGCCGACACGCGTCGTCGTACTGGGCGCGCGAGGGTTCATCGGCCGTACGCTCGTTGCGGCGCTGCAGCGTGCGGGCATCGCGGCATTGCCCGTCAGCAGTGCAGATCTCGACCTCACCGCCGACGGCGCCGCCGACCGGCTCGTCGCGTTGCTGCACCCGCACGACTCGATCGTGATGCTCGCAGCACTGACTCCGGACAGGGGACGCGGCCTGCAGCCCTTCATGGCCAACATCCAAATGGCTGCGAGTCTCTGCGGTGCGCTCGGGAAGGTAACGCCGGCGCACGTGGTCTATTTCAGCTCTGATGCAGTGTACCCGATGGCGCCGGGCCTTGTGAGCGAGGCCTCCAGCGCCGAGCCTGCTGACCTGTACGGCGCGATGCACGCTGCGCGCGAGCTGATGATCAGGTCAGCGACCGAGGCACCGGTTGCCATACTGCGGCCGACGCTCGTGTATGGCGCCGCGGACACGCACAACTCGTACGGCCCGAATCGGCTCCGGCGCATGGCGCACAAGGACGGGAAGATTACGTTGTTTGGCGAGGGGGAGGAAAAGCGGGATCACATTCTGGTCGACGATGTCGCGACGCTCACCATGCTTGTGCTCGGTCGTCGCAGCAGCGGGACGTTGAATCTGGCAACGGGCCGATCAATCACGAACGCCCAGCTTGCGGTAAAAGTCGCCGCTCTCTTCGACAGCCCGATCGACATCATGACCACGCCACGGCAGAATTCGATCACCCATCGGCACTTTGATGTGGCGGCGCTGCACAGAGCGTTTCCGACCTTCACTTTTACGACGCTGGATCAAGGCCTCGCCAGGGCACACGCCGGGATGTTGGGAGACGGGTAATGGCCGAGATCAATCTTCTCCGGCACTATCCACGCAGCCGGCGCAAGATGGAAAAGCCGCGCTCGCTCGATCCTGCCAACCGCGAGGCAGCACTGAAGTTCGGCGCGGAATATTTCGATGGCACGCGCGAGCAGGGATACGGTGGCTATCGCTACGATGGACGGTGGCTGCCGATTGCGCAGGACATGGTCGACCATTTCGGTCTGAAGCCTGGCGATCGTGTGCTCGACGTCGGCTGCGCCAAGGGCTTTCTCGCGAAAGACCTGATGACTGTTTGTCCGGGATTGAAGGTCGTCGGACTGGACATTTCAGAGTATGCGCTTCGCAATTGCGAGCCGGAAGTGCAGGGCAGAATGGTGCGCGGCGCTGCAGACAGCCTGCCTTTCGCGGATGGCTGTTTCAATGCAGTGGTGTGCATCAACGTGATCCACAATCTGGATCGCGAGCGCTGTGTCACGGCGTTGAGGGAAATCGAGCGACTCGCGCCCGGTCGGGGCTACGTGCAGGTCGACGCGTACAAGGCTGAAGCAGAACGCGCAATTTTTCTCGGCTGGGTGCTGACGGCAAAGACCTTCCTGACACCAGTTGAGTGGCGTACGCTGTTCGCGGACGCACATTACGAAGGTGACTATTACTGGACAATCCTGGACGCCGATCCGGAGTGGAACAACTTCAATGCGGGCGAATCATGACGAAACGATATGCAGTGCTGGGTGGTGGAGGCTCATTCGGTATTCACACGTCGAAGTATCTGCTCGATCACGCCGACACCGATCGCGTGATTGGAATCGGTCGCAATCCTCCAAAGCCGGAGCCGTTCACGCTGAACGTTGGCAAAGGTGACAAGCGCTATTCCTATCATGCGTATCACGTAACCTACGAGCTGGATCTTTTGCTGGAGCTTCTCGACAAGGAAAAACCGCAGGTCATTATCAATTACGCCGCGCAGGGGGAGGCAGCAGTATCGTGGAAGCATTCGTGGCGCTTCTTCGAGACCAATTCGATGGGGTTGGCGCGATTGGCCGAAGAGCTGATGAAGCGCGACTGGCTCGAGCGGTTCATT
>JBBQYT010000485.1:0-2865 GCA_038208385.1 Longimicrobiales bacterium
GCACCCGCGATAACGCCGTGCACGCCGTTGCGTTGGCCGCCAATCGCTGCACAGACAGCAACGATTCCAACGACGATAGCGGCCTGCGATGTGGCCGTGGTGTCCGCCTCGACTTCCTCGTACGCCGTGACGTCGAGCATCGCGGCAGCCCTCATGCGATCCTGGATCGAGCGTTTCGGGCCCGTGTAGCCGTTGACGATCATTTGCGTCTCCGTTGTTGGTGACAATGCGAAAGATACGCGCGTCTCAGCCCGTCGGAAACGCCCGGACGGCCGCCGCCTTCAGCTGGGCGACCACGGCCAGCCCCGGCTCCAATCGAAGCGATTCGGCACCCTGCCGCGTCACGAGCGCAACCAGCCCGATTTCACCCTCCAGTTTTACCCGCACCAGTGCTCCCGAAGGGGCAATGCTCGCCACGAGCAGCTGAAAGCGATTCTGGGCACTGGACTCGCCGGCACCGCTGCCGGGTGCAATTACGACGTCCTCCGGACGGTAGGCGACCTGGGCCGCCGCGCCGGGGCGAAGTCGCTCGCGCGCATCCGCACCGGCCGTCGCCAGGATCGACACGCCGTCGGACAGGCGCACCGTAATCAGCTGCTCATCCGCCGCGCTCACTGTACCGTGCAAAAAGAGATCAGCGCCGGTGAATGCGGCGACGAACGGCGTCGCCGGTGCGAGGACGATGTCTTCGGGAGTGCCGACCTGCACGATGCGCCCGTCCTGCATGACGGCGACGCGGTCGGCGACGGCATACGCGTCAGCGGCATCGTGCGTGATGAGCACGGCCGAGCGTACCTGCGTTCGGAGCAGTCGGACGAGATCCTCGCGGAAGCGCGTGCGCAGCGTCACATCGAGCGATGATGTTGGTTCATCGAGAACCAGCAGCTCGGGCCGCACGGCCAGCGCGCGCGCGAGCGCGACGCGCTGCGCCTCACCGCCCGACAGCGCGCGCACATCCGCATCGGCAAGGTTTGCAAGCGATAGCAGGTCGAGCGCTTCGCCCACACGCCTGGTACGCTCCGCGCCATCGACACCGCGCGCACGCAATCCCACTTCGATGTTATAGCGAACGGTGCCGGTGAACAGGAAGGGCGCTTGAAAGACGCCGGCAATGCGTTGTGCAGGATTCGAATCGCCGGCGAATTCGATCGTGCCTGCGTCAGGCTGCTCGAGCAGCAGCAACAATCGAAACAGCGTGGACTTGCCGGCGCCGTTCGGACCCAGGATCGCGAGGACTTCGCCCGGTGCAACATCGAGTGAGTCGATATCCACGACTGTGCGTTCGCCATAGCGTTTTTTAAGCGATGAAACCCGCACGAGCGGCGCCATTGCGTTCATGACCACGACCGATCCGTCCGGACGGCGGGCTGTGCCTGCTGGACGTGTGTAAGCCAGGCGTTGACTGCAAAGGCGATGACCAGGAGAACGATCCCGAACGCCATCGCCAGGGCGTAATTCCCCTGCCGTGTCTCGAGCACAATGGCTGTGGTCAGCACGCGCGTCTCGTGCTCGATGTTGCCGCCCACCATCATGACGGCGCCGACTTCGGAGAAGATTGCGCCGAAGCCCGCAATGAGCGCAGCGGCGAGTCCGACGCGTGCTTCGCGGAGGTGCATGTAGAGCGCGCGTGCGGATGATGCACCGAGTGCACGCGCCTGCAGGCGCACATCGCGCGGCACCGCCTGCACGGCGGCGAGGGCAATGCCCGCGACGTAGGGAGCGGCGAGAATTGTTTGTGCGATGATCATTGCTGCCGGTGTGAACAGGAGGTGCAGGCTGCCTGCGGGCCCTGTGTTCGACAGCAGGATGTAGACGATGAGGCCAACGACGACGGGTGGCAGCGCGAAGCCTGTATTCACGAGTGCGACGAGAAAGCTGCGCCCGCGGAAGCGCGCAACGCCGAGCCACACTCCGAGTGGAAGTCCGAGCGCTCCTCCGAGGATGATGCCGGATATTGCAACGTAGAACGAGATGCGGAGAATTCCCCAGACGTAGGCGTCTCCGGAGAAGAGAAGCCTTAGCGCTTCGCGTGTGGCATCGACGAAGATGTTCACAGCCGCTCCGCGCCGAAGCGCGTCAGGTTACGATTCCGCCGAACAGGCTGGCGATGAGAACACCGAGCACAATGAGCGTGATGGTTACGTAGAGCCAGTCGCGCTCGGTTGCAAAGCCAATGAGCGAGAGTGCGACGCGCGCAACGGGCGTTGCGACGAGCAGCAGCAATCCGAGCTGGATGATCGCTTGTGAATTGCCCGAGAAAACGCCTGCAATGACGCCGTGCACCGAGTCGAGCCCCGCGGCGACCGCCTGAAAGTGCGTGAAGTCCATGTGCTCACTGGCGTGCCCGGGAAAGTACAGGATGGCACCGAAGAGGACCACAACCGCAGCGGCGGTAACGCCCCCGCGCAGGACAATGGAGATCCAGAGCTCCACCTGGTCATCGCCCGTGTTGGTCTGCATCAAAAGCCTCCCGTGAAGCCCTTGTACAGCATTTGAACCGCGAGCACTACCAGCACGACCTTGAAGATCGTGCGGAGGTGTTTCGTCGGCGTCTTCGGCAGGATGCGTGCGCCGAGCAGTGCGCCGGCGAGGACGCCGAGCATCACCGGCATCGCAATGACCGGATGGATGTAGCCGCGATGCAGATACACGCCCGCGCTGGCTGCTGCAGTGACACCGATCATGAAGTTGCTCGTTGTCGTCGAGACCTTGAACGGAAGCTTCATGCCCTGGTCCATGGCGAGCACTTTCACAATGCCGGAGCCGATGCCCAGCAGGCCCGACAGAACGCCCGCGACGCCCATGATGCCGAACCCCGCGACAACGTGCTTCACGCCGTACGGTACTTTCACGCCGTCGGACGGA
>JBBQYT010000486.1:0-2864 GCA_038208385.1 Longimicrobiales bacterium
GAGTGTGCGCGGGTCGACTTCTGCGAGTGATACGCCGCCGCCCGTGACTTCGGCTTTTTTGTAGCCTTCATCGCCGGTCCAGGGGAGGGAGTAGTGTGCGAGTGATTCGACGAGTTGTGCGCGCTCGTCGCGGCGCAGCTCCGCCATCATTCTCTCGGCCGATACCTTCGATTCTTCTACAAGCGTGTCGGCAAGGCGCGCGGGAAGGTGTCGGCGCACGAGCGATGCGACGGTGCCTGTCTTTGTATCGCGCAGCAGCGAATCCCACGCGGTGGTGTCGAGGTCTGTCCATTGCACGAAGATCGGCTGTGGCGTGCCGTGCATTCTCGAGCGTACGGCCAGATGTGACACATCGAGGACGGAGGGTCCGCTATAGCCGCGGTGCGTGAACAGAAAGCCGCCGCCTGTCGTGAATTTGCCTTTTGCGAGTGGCGCTTCGAGCCTCACGTCCAGCGAGATGCCGGCGAGGAGTGCGTGGACGGGCGGGAGTGCGGTGAGCGGCGTCAGTGCGGCGTACACTTCGTGAATCGTATGGCCGAGGCGTTCGACGATGCGAAGTCCTGTGCCATCGCTTCCGGTTGTCGGTACCGAGAGACCGCCGGTCGCGACAACAACTGCGTGCGCTTCGATCGCATTGCCATCGGTCAGTATGACGCGCCAATTGTGCGAGTCAGCCGGCGGAATGACATCGCTTACCGTCTGTTCAAATCGAATGTCAACAGCGTGCTGCTGTGCGAAATCGAGCAGTGCGTCACGGACATCCCGTGCCTTGTTCGAAACCGGAAATAGTTTGCCGCTCTCTTCTTCGAGCGCGAGCGGGATGTCGAGTGTGTGTTCGAAGAAGCGGCGCTGTTCGTCGAGCGGCCACGACAGCACCATTTTCTTGAGTGTGTTGGGCGATGAATCAGTGACATACTGCGAGGGCTGCATTGCGGACGGCAGTACGTTGCAGCGGCCGCCACCGCTGATGAGAATTTTGCGGCCGCCGTCTTTCGTGCGCTCGAGGAGAATGACGCGGCGCCGTCCTTCGGCTGCGAAGATCGCGGCTATGGGGCCGGCAGCGCCCGCGCCTATGACCACAATGGGCAGATCACTCAAAATAATTTTTCGCGTGCCTTTGGCTGATCAGCCCTGGTCGAGGAAGCGCTTCGCGATGCGAATGAAGCGGGAGTCCTGCTCCATCTCCGGACGCTCCTCTTCTTTTTTCATGAGTTTTTTCACGTGGCGATGCAGGTGTGGATCGCCGAAGCGATAGCCCGTCGCGACTTCTGCACTGTGCGTGTCGCCGTGCTTCGCTGCCTCGAGCAGGACGAGCGCAGATGCAGCATCGTAGGACGGATCGTTTCGATCCGGCAGACCGAACCGTTCTACCGACTCGTAGCCGTCATCTTCCTTTACAAATCCTCGCGACACAATCGCCTCCCGTCCAACGCTCTGTCACCACCCAACCGTAAGTCGGCCCATCAACGGCGCAAAGTGAACACCGAACTCGGAACGCGACTGGAAGGTGCCTTCCGTGAAGACGCCCACCAGGATCTCGGGTCCGAACTTCACCCGCTTCCAGCCATACATGACGCTCGCGTAACTGCCGAGATAATAACCACCCCCTGGATCGTCATCCGACGAATCCAGGTGCAGGAATGATGACGCTCTTGCACCGACATCAATCTGCCAGCGCGTCGATGGCTCCATCCTGTAGAACGCACTCGCCGATAGAATCTCGAACATCAGCGGATTCGTTGCATTGTCGCGCGGCTCGTAGTGCAGTCCGCCGTCTTCCGAGAAATGGCGGCCTGCGAGAACCATGTATTCGATGAAGTGCCCGCCGATGCCCACCTGCAAACCGATGAGACGGCCGGGTGCAATGCTGCGCGCGTAGGAGAGCGAGCCGCCAATCGGCTGAATGGTCACCGAGAATTCGTTGCGCGGTGCCACGTAGCTCTTCGCCTGTTGTTGTGCTGTGATGTTCCCGGCACTGAGTGCCGCCGCGCCAAACGCCAACAGTATTCTCTTCATATGATCATTCAATTTCAATTGGTCGGGAAAGTTCCCGCAGCTTCACAATGTGTTCGCGGTTCGCCCGGGTAGACCGCGGCTGCGGGAACCTCCGTCGTATTACCCCACCGGCTCCACCATTCCTTCCGCGCGTACAGCAGCGCGCCCCGTCCGGCGGGCCAGGCGTCCGCGAGCAGCATCCATTCGGGCTCGTGCGGGAGCGAGTCGGACAGCCAGAGCTGGCGCCCGATCATTGCCAGATCCGCGCCGCGCCATGTTGTCGCGTGGCGCCGTACGGCGAAGCCGCGGGGGATGAAGGCCAGGTCGATGGCGTCGCTGTCGGGAAAGATCGTCCGGCCGTCGATCGACATGGAGTAGCCGGGCAGGCGCCATGTCAGCTCGCTGCCGTAATTGAATTCCGTGAATACCTTGCCTTGTGCGCCGGCGCGGGTGTGGCAGATGAGCCACGAGGGCAGCCAGAGGGATGGGTCTTCCGCAGCGCGCGGCAGCATGCGATGTACCGTGCCGCCCTCATAGCGCCAGAAGTCCATGCGCACGGCGGGTGCTGCGACGAGCAGCACCAGCATCGGGAGTGCGATAGTGACGGTCCTGCGTACGCGCATCTCGATGTCGATTGCATTGAGCTCGGACAGTGCGGCTGCGATGGCGGCCCCTGCGAGCGGGAATGCGAGCGCCCACCATGCGACGAGCAGTCGGCCCGCATACGCAAACATGAACACGCCCGCGCACCAGAAGAGTCCGCCGATGACGCGCTCGCGTCGAGTAGTTTCCGTGGCGCGGAGCGCAACCGGCAACAGCAGCAGGATCATACCGACGATGAACACGCCCTTCGACACTCCGAAATACTC
>JBBQYT010000487.1:0-2857 GCA_038208385.1 Longimicrobiales bacterium
CTGCAAGCTCGTTCGCGCGGCGTGCCGCGTCCTCGACATCGTCGGCATTTCCGCGGAGCCGAACGAGAGCCGTCCAGCCGGGCTCCCGCACAATACGCGATGCGAGTGAGTGCGAGAGCAGCTCCAGTGCGGCAATGTGGAGGCGCGCCTCGCGAACGGCCTTGATCCATGCGAGCAGCTCGTCGGGCGGCGCTGCAAAAGTAAACGTCACATCGCTCCCGGGCATCGGCAGCAGCCGAAGATTCACGCGTGTCACCAGCCCGAGCGTCCCGCGACTGCCAATGACGAGCTTCGTGAGATCGTAGCCCGCGACATTTTTGACGACCCGCCCGCCGACATCGAGAACACGTCCATCGCCAGTGACGAGCTGGAGGCCGAGCACGTGGTCTCGCGGCGTGCCGTGCGCGAGGCGCAGCGGTCCTGCGTCGGCGCGGGCTATGACGCCGCCGACGGTAGCGCCTTTGCCCAGCGCCGGGTCGAGTCCCACAACCTGGCGATTCCGCGAGACGCCGTGCTGCAGTGTTTCAAACTCAACGCCCGCACCGACGGAGATGGTCAAATCGGCGGGCTCGTATTCTGCGACGCCGGCCAGGCGTTTTGTCGACACGACGATGTCGATGGCGCGCGGTGGCTTGCCAGTGTCGAGACGCGTGCCGCCACCAACGGGCTCGACGCTCCAGCCTTCGCTTGTCGCCGCGGCAAGTATCGCCGCGACTTCATCTACATGCCCGGGGAATACGACCACCTGCGGTGTGACGCCCTGCACCGCCCACGGCCGTGTCTTTTCGCCATCGAGCACGTGCACAAAGCCGACGATCGCGCCGAGTGTATCACGCATTGTCGATGCGCTTCGTTGCAGGGCCGACCCACTCCCTGCAGATGTGTATTGGCAGAATCTTCGCGGGATTGGCGAGTCCGCGGGGATTGAATACACGCCGCACTGCGCACATCGCTTCCATCTCCACGTCCGTGAAGATCAGCTCCATGTATTCGCGTTTGTCGAGGCCGACGCCGTGCTCGCCGGTGATTGTTCCGCCCGCATTCACGCATGCGCGCATCATCTCGCGCGATGCTTCTTCGACGCGCTCGAC
The DNA here is from genome assembly GCA_038208385.1 of Longimicrobiales bacterium. GTDB lineage: Bacteria > Gemmatimonadota > Gemmatimonadetes > Longimicrobiales > RSA9 > JBBQYT01. Next base: position 1,092 of record JBBQYT010000487.1, read on the forward strand.
AAGGATCGCATCGCGCCGGTCGAATAGAATTGTCGGGTGCAGATTGCCATCGCCGGCATGGAACATGTTGCACATGCTTATGTCGTAGCGGTTTGCAATCTCATAAATCTTCGAGAGTGTTTCGGGCAATTTGCTGCGCGGTACGACGGCGTCCTGCACGAGGATGTCGGGCGCGAGCCGTCCCATTGCGCCGAATGCCTTCTTGCGCGCGTTCCACAAGCGATCGCGTTCTTCGGAGGTGCGCGCCTGCCGCACTTCGCGTGCATTGCAGCCCATGCAGATCTCGCGTGCAAGATCCGCCTCCCCGGAAAGTCCAGCGCGCGGACCATCGAATTCCATCACGAGTGCGGCAGCAACGTCGGTCGGCAGACCCGCAGCATACACACTGCCTTCGACGGCGATGATCGCCTGCTGGTCTACCATCTCGAGGGCGGCAGGCAGCATGCCGCGCGCGATGATCTCACTGACGGCGTGACTCGCGTCGTCGATCTCATCGAACAGCGCGAGCAGTGTCTCGACGCCGCCGGGCGCAGGCAACAGTGTCACTTCGATTTCGGTCGCAACACCGAACGTGCCTTCGCTACCGACGAACAGGCCGACAAGATCGTAGCCAATCGTCTCGCCGGCATTGCCCAGATGAATGACGTCGCCGTCAGGCAAAACTACTGTGAGCGCCTTCACATGGTTTGTCGTGGTGCCGTACTTCAGGCAATGCGGACCGCCTGCGTTCTCCGCAACGTTGCCGCCAATTGTGCACGCGGCCTGCGAGCTTGGATCGGGCGCGTAATACAAACCGTATGGTGACGCCGCTGCAGTGAGCTTGACGTTGACGACGCCGGGCTCGACACGGGCACGGCGGTTGACCGGATCGAGCGACAGGATCCTGTCCATGCGCGCGAGCGACAACAGTACGGAGCCTTCGAGTGCGAGTGCACCGCCGGACAGCCCTGTGCCTGCACCGCGCGGAACGAACGAGATGTTCGCCTGAGCGAGAATTTTGAGCGCTGCAGAAACCTGGTCGGTGCCGCGGGGCAGCAGCACTGCACGCGGGAGAACGCGATAGGCGGTGAGGCCATCGGATTCGTAGACGTAGAGCGAGCCGGGATCGGTAATCAGCCCGCCATCGCCTAACACTTCACGCAATGCAGCCGCAACGCTCGTGGGCAGCGCTTCGGGCGCGCGTTTCTCGACCAGGTCTGCACGACTCATGTGAGGGTCCATCCGCTGCGAGATTCGCTCACTCGACACGTATGCTCGAGATGATCTAGGTATGCTAGGATCGCGCCGGAAGCAGGAAGACGCAGGTCCGTCTCGAGATGCGCGCCATAGACGCTCGAAACGATCGCATTCAGCGTCGTGTGCCCGTCGCGCAACGCGGCGATCACCTGCGCCTCGCGGTCGCGGCGATGTTGAATGTATTCGTTAATCGCTTCCGCAGGATTGTCGAACGGCTCGCCATGCGTTGGAATGATGATGCGGGGTTCAAGTGCACGAATGCGTTCAAGTGACGCGATGTACGCGCCGATGTCACCTTCCGGACTCGCGACGAGCGTCGTGTTGGTGCCGCCCATCATCAGATCGCCGCAGAATACCGCCGCCTGGGGAATCCAGTGAAACGAGACGTGATCGGCGCGGTGTCCGGGCGTGTGCAGCGCTGCGAGCGGACCTGCATCGGTGTCGATGATGTCGCCATCGTGCAGGCTGTCCTTCTCGAGCGCACGTACGAGTGAGCGAACGCGCTCGGCGAGTGCGCGTGCCCCCTCGGA
>JBBQYT010000488.1:0-2845 GCA_038208385.1 Longimicrobiales bacterium
CCTTGAAAACAGCCGCCTTCAGAAAATGTGCCGTCCTCTTCCTTGTCCGGCACGACCAGATAACGCTTACCCAAATAATAAGGAATCGGCGCGCACATTCCTGGGATCGCCATCAGTTTCACTTTGACGGTCCGCGACTCCGGCGGCAGGCCTTGAAAGCTTTCCAAGACCTTGAAGTGAGCCTCGCGACCCGGAGAGTTCCAGGGATCTTCCCGAATGGAAGTGATCCCACCCTCGATGACTTCTCCAATAAAAAGCACCGGGCTCTGAACTAATTCGCAGACTGTCATATGCGAGCAACTGCATGGCAAACCCGCTGGCGCCATGAACAGCATTGTCAACAATAGTCGCTTGACGGCCATCACCTCATTGCCCCTCGACTGCATATTATATGCCCGCCACTGCTACAATGACAGGAAACGCAATCGGTTCCCAACCGTCTCACTATAAAACCCTATGCTCGGCGAAGCCATGATCGAAGCCGTAGGACTGTCCAAGTTTTACGGCGATTTTGCGGCCACGCGGAACGTGTCGTTCTCGATTCCCCGCGGCCAAATTTGCGCCTTCCTCGGACCCAACGGCGCGGGCAAGTCCACCACGATGAAGCTGCTCACCGGTTATCTCGCGCCCACCGAAGGCCGCGCAAGCATTGCCGGTTTCGACGTCCAGTCGCAGCGTCTCCAAGCCGCCGCGCACCTCGGCTATCTGCCCGAAAACGGCCCGCTCTACCCGGATATGACGCCGCTCAGCCTGCTCCGTTTCTTCGGCTCCGCGCGCGGTCTTTCGGGCGCCCGGCTCCGCGAGCGCATCGACGCGGTCGTCGACCAGTGCTTTCTCCAGACCGTCCTCGAAAAGTCGATCGCCAAGCTCTCGAAAGGCTACCGCCAGCGCGTCGGCATGGCGCAGGTGCTCCTGCACGAACCCGATGTCCTCATCATGGACGAGCCCACCACCGGCCTCGATCCTAACCAGATCCGCGAAGTCCGCACCCTCATCCGCCGGCTCGGCGAGAACAAAACCATCCTGCTCTCCACGCACATTCTGCAAGAGGTGGAAGCGGTCGCGAACCGCGTGATCATGGTCACCGGCGGCAGCGTGGTCTTCGACGGCGAGCCCGCCGGACTCCTCGCCCACGGGGCCACGTTCGACGACGCTTTCCACACCCTCACCGGAGGCGCGCAATGAACTGGCGTGTCATTCGCGCGGTCCTCTCCCGCGAATTCTTCTCTTACTTTGGCTCCCCCACCGGCTACGTCTTCATCACGCTTTTCGTTTTCCTCTCCGCGCTTGGCGCGTTCTGGCAGGAGCGCTTCTTCCAGTCGAATCTCGCCAACCTCGACCAACTCAACATTTGGTTCCCGTACTTGGTGGTTTTTCTGATTCCGTCGATCACCATGGCACTCTGGGCCGACGAGCGCCGCCAGGGCACCGAAGAGTTACTACTCACGCTCCCCGCACGTGACTCCGAGTTAGTTCTGGGCAAGTATCTCGCCGCGCTCGGCATCTACACCGTCGCCTTGATTTTCTCGCTCAGTCACGTCGTTGTACTCTTCTGGCTGGGCAGCCCGGACCTCGGCATGCTCGCGTCCGCCTATCTCGGCTACTGGTTGATGGGCGCGGCGCTGATCCCGCTCGGGCTCGTCGCGTCCCAACTTACCGACAATCTCACCGTCGCCTTCATCCTCGGCGCGGCGCTCTGCGCCATTCCCGTTTTCCTGCGGCAGGCCGGCGCCATCCTCTCGGGAGACTCGCAACGCCTCGCCGAGCAGCTTTCGGTCCCGGAACAATTTCGCGATCTTTCGTCGGGTGTGATTACCGCCGGAGCGCTGGTCTATTTCTTCGCGCTCGGCGCCGCCGTGCTGTATCTCTGCGTCAAAGTCGCCGGACGCCGCCGCTGGCCCGTGAAGACTCTCGGCTGGCACTACGCTGCTCGCGCACTTTGCCTCATCGTCGCGGCAGGGGCACTGAGCGTCATCGCCGGACGCGCGGGCACCCGGGCCGATGTCACTAGCGAGCACATCCACTCGCTCTCGGCCGACACGATGCAGCTCCTGCAGTCGATCGACCCGAAGCGTCCAGTCTTCATCCAGGCGTATCTGAGCGCCGACGTCCCGCGCTCCTATCTTCCAGTCCGCTCGAGCATCTCCAATTTCCTGCGCGAATACGCGGCGATCGGACGCGAGCGCCTCAACGTCCGCATCGTCGACACCGTGAAGTACTCGCCCGAAGCGCGCGAGGCTCGCGAGCGTTACGGCATCCATCCGTTCCGTGTCCCGGTCAGCGAGGAGAGCGCCGAGACCAATAACGAAATCTTCCTCGGCCTCGTCTTCAGCAGCGGAGGCGAAGAGTTTGTGATCCAGCAATTCGATCGCGGCCTCCCGGTGGAGTACGAACTCACCCGCTCGATCCGTGTGGTTTCGCGGGCCAAGCGAAAGAAGGTCGGCATCCTGAAAGCAGGCGCGAATCTGTTCGGCGGCTTTGACTTCCAGCGCCGCGCGAACACCAACGAGTGGTCAATTATTTCCGAACTCAAGAAGCAGTACGAGGTCGCGCAGGTGGCGCCCGCAGCGGATTATCCCGAAGATATCGACGTCCTCGTCGCCGTCCTGCCGCACACGTTGAGCGTGCCGGATCTTGCGCGCCTCACCGCCTACGTGCAAAAGGGCAAGCCCGCGTTAATCGTCGTCGATCCCCTGCCCGCCTTCAATCTGCAACTTTCACCGGCCGCGGCGGCCGAGCAGCCCGAGGGCGCGCCGCCCATCACGGTCTCCGACACCCGGCCGCTCATGAACGCGCTCGGTGTCGAATGGAATCCGTCGCTTATCGTCTGGGATACTTACAATCC
>JBBQYT010000489.1:0-2841 GCA_038208385.1 Longimicrobiales bacterium
TGCTGTGCTGACGGTGGCTGCCGTTGGTTACTACAGCGCGCCATTCGAGCTCGTTACACGCCTGCTCATCGTGCCCGCGAGCATCATGTCGACGCTGTTTCCGGCATTCAGTACGTTGTCCGGACGCGGTGAGTGGCAACATGTCGAGCGGCTCGGCGCACGCGCAGTGAAGTTCGTTCTGTTTGCGCTTGGCCCCGTTGTGCTCGTGCTGGTTGCGGGCGCGCACGACATTCTGAATCTCTGGCTGGGCGCCGAGTTTGCCCGTCAGGGTGCGGTTGCACTGCAGGTGCTGTCCGTCGGCATTCTGATCAATGCACTCGCGCATGTGCCGTACTCGATGATCCAGGGGCTTGGCCGGCCCGATGTGACCGCAAAATTTCATCTCGCGGAGCTGCCGCTGCAGGCTGTGCTCGTGTGGTTTCTGGTGCGCAGCTTTGGCATATCCGGTGCGGCGTTCGCGTGGACGATCCGCGTGACGCTCGATGCGGGGCTGCTGTTCTTTGCAGCCAGCAGGCTGACATCCGTATCGCTTTCGTCGTACCTGGCGGAACGAGTGCCACAAAGTGCAACGCTGATTTTCGGGCTCAGTGTGATTGCAACCGCAGGCACGTCCGCACTGCCTTTGTTGTGGCAGCGCGCCGCGCTCGTTGCGATGCTCGTGACGGCGGGGGCACTCGTCGGCTGGCGCTACTCGCTCGGGCAGCATGACCGTGGCCACGTTCTTGGCGCGTTGCGCTCTGCGGCCGCGCGTTGACCAACGCCTTGCCTACAGTTTTCGCGGCGCCTGTGGAACGCGCAGCTGCACGCAGACGGGGACGCGTGCTCATCATCGGGCCGACACCACCGCCGGTCCATGGCAATGCGGTGTTCACCGAGATGATTTTGCGTTCGGCCGAGGTGCGCAGCAGATACGACCTGCTTCATCTCGACACGTCCGACCGCCGTTCGCTTGCCAACCTCGGGCGGCTGGATGCGGGTAATGTCGCGCTCGCGCTGAAGCATGCAGCACAGCTTGCAGTGCTGATCGTGCGCGAGCGTCCTGACATCGTTTATCTCGGCGTTTCCCAGAACCGGCTCGCATACCTGCGCGATGCAGTGCTGATCGGCATTGCGCGTGCATTCAAATGTCGCGTAGCGACGCACCTGCACGGCGGCAGGTTCCAGGAATTCTACGCCGAGAGCGGACGGGCGACGCGCGCATTGATTCGAAAGACCACATCGTGGCTTTCTGCCGCTGCGGTATTGAGTGAGAGCCTGCGCGGCATGTACGCCGGACTCCTGCCGAACGAGAGAGTGCTCGTTGCAGGCGTTGGGGTGTCGGATCCGACAGCTCAAAAGACGGCGCGGCCAGTGAAGGGCGATCGCGATGTCATTGTCATCGGATACATCGGTATGCTATACGGCCCCAAAGGCGTGCTGGAGCTGCTCGACGCGGCAGCGATCGTGCTGCAGCGCACGCTGCGCGTGCGGTTCGAGTTTGCCGGCGACTTCTATTCGGAAGAGGACCGCACCGCGATACTTGCGCGCGTGGCGCAGCACAAGCTGCAGGACAGCGTCGAGTTTGTGGGACGCGTGACGGGTGAGGCCAAGCGTGGCTTCTTCGCGCGCATGGATGTGCTCGTGTTTCCGGGTTACCAGGTGGAAGGCATGCCGCTCGTGATTCTCGAGGCGATGGCTGCGCGGCTTCCCGTCATCGCAACACCCGTCGGCGCGGTACCGGATATTCTGAGTGATGGCGAAACAGGCATTGTCGTGCCGCCGCGCGATGTGCCCGCGTTGGTCAACGCAATCGAGAAGCTCGTGATGGGCAAGGATCTTCGGGAGCGGATGGGTCGCAGAGCCAGGGAACGCTACCTGGAGAAATACACCGAGCAGCAGTCCATGCAGCAGCTGGTAACACTTTTCGATATCGTCTCGCGCGCACCGGTGACGGCGTGAAGATCGTCGCCATTGTCGGGGCGCGTCCGAACCTGATCAAGGTCGCACCACTGCTGGATGCGCTCGCGAAGCGTCCGCACGTCGAGACGGTGCTCGTGCACACGGGTCAGCACTACGACGAGCGGATGTCGGATTATTTTTTTCGCGATCTCGGAATTCGCGAAGCGGACCATTATCTCAGAGTCGGCTCGGGCTCGCAGGCTGTGCAGACGGCGCAGGTGATGTTTGCGCTCGAGCCGCTGTTGATACAGCTGCTGCCCGACCTCGTGGTCGTCGTGGGTGATGTGAACTCGACGCTTGCCGCGACCCTCGTCGCAGCGAAGCTGCACATCCGCGTGGCGCACGTCGAGGCCGGGCTGCGGAGCTTCGACCGGACGATGCCGGAAGAAGTGAATCGCGTTGTGACCGATTCGCTGTCGGACCTGTTGTTCACGACAGAGCAGAGCGGCGTCGACAATCTGCGCAGTGAAGGCGTGAGCGACGAGAAGATCCATTTCGTCGGCAACGTGATGATCGATACGCTGCTCAAGCATCGCGAGCGTGCGCTGTCGCTTGGATTGCCGGCCCGTTTTGGCGTCGAGCCCGGCACATACGCAGTCGTTACGCTTCATCGGCCGTCGAACGTGGATGATGACCCGATGCTCGGACGATTCATTGATGTGCTTGCGGCTGTGCAGGATACCATGCCGGTGTTGTTTCCGGTGCATCCGCGGACGCGCGCGCGGCTCGAGGAATTCGGTCTGGCCGAGCGCGTGGCCGACCTGAAGAACCTGCAGCTGCTCGAGCCGCAGGGTTACGTGGAGTTCATTGGGCTGCTCGCGCAGGCGCGCATTGTCCTTACGGACTCGGGCGGTGTGCAGGAAGAGACGACGATTCTCGGTGTGCCGTGCCTCACACTGCGCG
>JBBQYT010000490.1:0-2830 GCA_038208385.1 Longimicrobiales bacterium
GGAATGGACCCGCGGGAATGTCGAGGAACAGGTTCAGCGCACTCGGTGTCGAGAACGCGCGGTTGTAGGTCAGGCGGAGTGTCTGGTTCGGTGTCGCCTTGAAGACGAGTGCCGCACGCGGCGAGAACACTGCATGGTCGAGCTCGCTGTGCTTGTCGACACGACCCGCGAAAACGAGGTCGAGTTTCGGATGCAGCGCCGTCTCCGACTGCAGGTACGCACCCAGCTCGTCGTAGTTGTCGCTGTTCTCGTTCTTGCCGTTGATCGTGCCGCCGGTGTTCGGCATCGTGCGGACGTAGTCGCCGCCGATGATGACGTTCTCCTTCGCGCCCAGATTGAAGCCGTCCTGCAGCTGCGCAGAGAACAGCTTCGACTTGTCGACGATCGGATTGCCGTCGCGTAGCGTAAACGTATCCCCTGCATCGCTGGCGTTCAGGTACACCTGCGCGAATGCACGCTTGTAGTTTGCACGCGCCTGGTAGTACGAGTACAGCCAGTTCTTCGCCTGTCCTGCGCCGATGCCCGTCAGCTCGATGCTGCTTGCATCATCGGTGATGCCGGCTTGAAAGACCGTCGTCAGATTCTCCGTCGCACGCCAGTCTGCACGCACCTCTCCGCCGTAGCGCTTCAGGTCGTTATTGCGCAGGCCGATCTGTGTGTTCGTCTTCCCCGCGGCAAGCGCCTTCGCGCGCGCTGCAACTTCCACCGGATCGACATACGCCCAGTCGTGTCCCTGCAGATACTGGCCGGAAACCTTGATGCCGAAGTTCGGCGAGAGCAGCTGCGCTGTGCGGAACTCACCCTGCAGCACGCTCTGCTCACCACCGCCCAGCGCGATCGTCGTGCCCTGGCTCGTGAGCGGGGACTTCGTCAGGATGTGCAGCACACCATTCGCCGTGTTCGGACCGTACAGCGCCGAGCCGGGTCCGAGCACGACTTCGATGCGCTCGATGTCCTCGTTGTTCGACGGCACGAAGTGCAGCAGGTTCACGCGCAATGACGGCACGCCGGCAATGCGGTAGTCCGTCAGGAAGTGCAGCGAGCCCGAGAAGATGTTGTTGAACCCGCGCACCACGACGTTGGATGACGACAATCCGTTCTGTATGATGTCGACGCCAGTTACTTCCTTGAGATGCGCAGCAGGTGAGAGCGCGGGCTGCTCCGAGATGGTCCGTGAATTCACAACCGAAACGGTCGCCGGCGCATTGATCGCCTTCTCGCGCTTTTTCGACGCGGTCACGACGATGGGGTTCAGTCGATACGCTGCAGCGTTCACGTTCAGGTTGACGCGCGATGCCGCGCCCGAGCTGACCGTCACTGCTGCCGCGCGCGGCGACTCGTAGCCCACAAGCGTGACGACGAGCGTGTACGTACCCGGCGCGACGTTGATCCGGAACACGCCTTCCTGGTCGGTCGTCGCGCTGCCCGCCACGTTCCCGGTCGACGCCACCGCGTCCACCTTCGCACTCGCGAGCGGCGCGCTTGTCTCCACGTCCCGGACTGCGCCCGTGATCGAACCGGACTGTGCGGTAACCGGACGTGCCAGGAACAGGCACAACGTCAGGAGAACGAATGGAAGTCGTTGGAGAATTGTGCGCATGAACACCTCTGCGTTGGTCGTAAGCGACCGGCGGGGCAGGCTACTCAACCGAGTGTGTCGATGCTCGGGCCCGCTTCCTTGCCGCGACGACGCGGCGACCGGTTCATGCTCACGCTGAGTTTCACTGCCGTTAAGGCCCACTGGTGAGTAATGTTGTGAGTATACCCGACGCAACTTGTGGCAGTCAACAGGGCGGGAGGGGCATAGCGCTGTAACTCCATTGCCCAACGACGGTTTGACGCCCATGCGACGCCCTCCCCATCTTCCGCCTCCCATGACTCCACACGAGACAGGTTTTTGCCCGTGAAGATTCTCTTCGCAACGCCGGAAGCGGTGCCCTATTTCAAAACCGGTGGCCTCGCGGATGTCGCTCGCGCGCTGCCCGACGAGCTCGTGAAGCGAGGCCACGACGTGCACGTGATGATGCCGCTCTACCGCGGCGTGCGCGAACGGCCGATGTCGCGCGAGCCCATGGGTTCCGCGGCGCTGCCGTGGCCCGGCCAAGCCGTCAACGTCGAGTACAGCACGCACAAAACCGATGGGCAGGCCACAGCGCTCTTCGCCGACGCGTACGGGTTGTTTGACACCAACGAGCCCTACACGGGCGATACCGCGTTTCTCGCGCGTCGCTTCGGCATCTTCTGCAGGGCAGTAGTCGAACGTGCGCGCGCACTTCAGGTCGACGTTGTACACATCAACGATTGGCCCACGGCTCTCGTGCCGCTCTACACGATGCTCGACGGCGGCGGGCCCCCCACCGTCTTTGCCATTCACAACCTTGCTTACCAGGGCAATTTCCCCCGCTGGGTCATGCCGCAGCTTGGCATCCCGGACGCGTTTTTCCGCACCGAGAACGGACTCGAGTTCTACGGCGAAGTCTCCTTCATGAAGGGCGGGCTTTCGCTGAGCGACAGGCTTGTCACCGTCTCGCCAACGTACGCACGCGAAATCCAGACTCCCGAGCTCGGCGCGGGCATGGACGGACTGCTCCGCTTCAGACGGCGCGTGCTCCACGGCATCCTGAATGGTATCGATCCAAATACGTGGAATCCCGCAACCGACGTCGCGCTTCACACGCGGTATTCCCCCGTACAGCAGTCCGGCAAGGAAGAGTGCCGCACAGCGCTGCTCGAAGAGCTCGGCCTCGATGATGGCGGACCGCTATTCATCTGCATCACGCGTCTTGCCTATCAAAAGGGAATTGATCTGCTGATCGAAGCATTGCCCGCC
>JBBQYT010000491.1:0-2821 GCA_038208385.1 Longimicrobiales bacterium
TCATCTTTCCGTTTTTCCATCAGATCGCCGACGCGGCGCAGCACATCGCCGCGCCCGGGTGCGGGCGTACGCTTCCACACATCGAAGCCGCGCTTAGCGGATGCGACTGCACGCTCGAGGTCTTCCGCGCCCGACAGCGGAAACAGTCCGAGCACCTCATCATTGTCCGCAGGATTGCGATTCTCGAAGTACTCCCCGCCCGCCGGGTCGACCCATTCGCCTGCAACAAAATTCTTGAACTTCTTTGCCATCTCGACCTCCCCATTCACCATTGCGTCGCCGCGTCGCCCACTCGCCGCGCCGCCCACTCGCTCAGTTACGCCTCTTCTCTCATCAAGCCGTACCGCTCGATCTTCTTGTACAAGTTCGAGCGCGGCATATCAACCGCACGCGCTGTCTCGCTCACGTTCCAGTCGTGCTCGCGCAGCTTCGCAAGGATGTATGCGCGCTCAGCACGCTCCTTGAATTCGGCAAACGTGTCCGCAGTCAACAAATCGCCGGGTGCACTTTGGGACGACGAGCCCGTGACGAGGCGTTCGGCATCTGCGGAGCTCACTTCGGTTCCGCGCGCGAGGATCAGCAGTCGTTCGACCGTATTGCGCAGCTCGCGCACGTTGCCTGGCCAGTCCATGTGCGACAGTCGCTCGACAGCGTCTGCTGCAAACGTGCGCGGCGGCAGCTTCTGCTCTTCGATCGCCTTCTCGGCGAAATAGCGGACGAGCATCGGGATGTCTTCGCGTCGCTCGCGCAGTGCCGGCACGACGATCGGCACGACATTCAATCGAAAATAGAGATCTTCGCGAAATTGTCCGGCGGTAATCTGTTTCTCGAGATCCTTGTTCGTTGCAGCGATGACGCGCACATCGACGCGGATTGCGCGCGCGCCACCGACGCGGGTGATGATGCCCTCCTGCAATGCGCGCAGCACCTTTGCCTGTGCGGCGAGGCTCATGTCACCGACTTCGTCGAGGAAGAGCGTGCCGGTGTCGGCCTGCTCGAACTTGCCCGGGCGGTCTGCAGTGGCGCCGGTGAACGATCCCTTCATGTGACCGAACAATTCGCTTTCGATCAGCTCGGATGGAATCGCGGCGCAGTTCACTTCGACAAACGGCGCTTCCGCGCGGGATGACAGGCGATGTACTGCGCGGGCAACGAGCTCTTTGCCGGTGCCGTTGTCGCCGGTGATGAGCACGCGTGCATCAGTCGGACCGACTTTCTCGATGCGATCGAGCACTGCGCGTATGGCGAAGCTCGTCCCCACGATCTCATAGCGACTCTCTACTTCACCGCGCAGGCGCGCATTTTCTTCTTCGAGGCCACGATGTTGAAGCGCATTGCGAATTGTGAGCAGGATGCGGTCGGTGTCGAGCGGCTTCTCGAGGAAATCGTACGCGCCGCGGCGCGTCGCTTCGACAGCCGTTTCGATGTTGCCGTGTCCGCTGATCATGACGACGAGCGCAGCAGGATCTTCTTCGCGGATGCGCTGCAGCAGCTCGAGGCCGTCCATGCGTGCCATCTTCACATCGACGAAGCTCAGCTCGGGCTTGAAGTCCGCAACGAGCGTAAGCGCCTCCCCACCGCCGCCCGCTGTCTTAACGTCGTGTCCTTCGTACTCGAGCACCTGCGCGAGCACGCGCCGAATGCCTTCTTCATCATCGACCACCATGATGCGCGCCATTAAGTATGCCTCAGCGCGGGGTTGTGGCGGAGGATACTGCCGGACGAGCTCCATGCGTCAGAATCACGAGCGAATCGCCACGCACGTATGCAGTCGATGCTCCGGGCGGCAACGGAAACGCGAGCGCATCCGATGGCAGACCGGGCTCCGTCGAACGGCGGATCCTGCTCAGAATTTCCGGGATGATTTTGTGTGGCAGTGGAATCTTCGCCGCAGTAATCTGGTCAACGCCGATCGCGATGCGACCTTCACTCAGCGGAATGAGCTGGCCACTGATCGCGACCGATGTCGTCTCCGGCAGAAACTGCGTAATGCGCCCGAGTCCCTTCAGGTCCGGCAGCTGGCTTGTCGGCACGCGGGCACGCAGCCACACCTTTCCATCCTGCAGCTCGACGCGCGCGGAATCGACGTAACCAGGGAGCAGCCCGGCGAACCGCTTGTTCATGACGGACTGCAGCTCGCTGGTCGACAGAACGATCTGGTCCGGTGGCGGGCCGTCTGCAATGCTCGAAAGTTTGCGATTCGCCGATGTCGCAACATCTGCAGGCGTGGCCGGCCGGACGACGACTTCGGCGCCGGGTCCGCCACTCAAGTCATTCCACGCGCGCTTCACGCGGCCGCGATAGAGAAAGGCGACAGCACAGAGCGCGATGATGACGGCGAGGCCAATGAGATTCTTTACGCAACCGAACACGAGGTTCTTATGCTCTCTTTTTGAGGTGATAACTACCGCTTCAGCGTTGCTGCGCGCATGCATTCGTAGCGTGCACTACTACGGCCGGGATGACTCTGCATGAGATCGAGCGTCATGACACGTACGCGAGCATCGTAATCGAAGTTGCGCGCCATTTCCTGCAGCGGCGCGAACTGCGCCGCGGTGGTGCCTCCCGGCGTGCGACCGAGCGTGACGTGCGGCTGAAAGGCACGATCCTCCGGGTCGAATCCGAGCTGCACCATCGCCTGCTCAGTTTGTTCGTACACATCGGTCATGCCCGAATGCGCGCTCACTCCCATCCATACCACGCGAGGACGCTTCAGGTTCGGAAAACCACCGAGTCCGTGGATCGTCATCTCGAACGGCTCCGACTGAAGGGCGGCATGCGTGACTGCATCCTTCACACCCTCCAGCCTTACCTCCGGCAC
>JBBQYT010000492.1:0-2810 GCA_038208385.1 Longimicrobiales bacterium
CAGGCGATAGCGCTTCCGTGAGACCCGTCGCCGCAAGAGTACCGCCTTTGCTCAGCACTGCGAGTGCGCGCGCGTGCACATCAGCGTGCTGGCGGATGTCCAGAGTATGCAGGTAAAACCCGAACGTGCGGACCTGCAGCACAAGCGGATCGATGTTCTGCTCCGCGATGCGCTCGCCGCGATTCCGGGTGAGGCTTGTGCGCATGAGCTCGAGGTCTGCGAGGAACGCGCGATGGTTGTCGTACGCATCCGGATGCTTTGGGTCGTAAAGCGAGGCACGCACGCGTCGCCACATCTGGCTGATGAACCGGCGATATGGCTCGTACGCAGAACGATCTGCCGGACTCGGGTCCGGCGACTTGAGCGTTTCGTCGTAACTCTCGATCGCTTTCATCAGCCCATCGGAAACGTCCACCTGCAGTGTCGACGAGCTGATGCGTTCGACCAGGTCCTCGAGTGAGCGCACATAATGTCCGAGGATTGTTGCACGCGCGAGCTGCAATGCTTCGCGCGTGGTCTCGGGCGTCACGAATGGATTGCCGTCGCGGTCGCCGCCGATCCACGATCCGAATTGCACGACAATCGGCAGCTCGTGGGCAGGCAGGTCAGCGCCGAAGGCGTCGCGGAACGCGTCTGCAATCTCCTCGTACAACCCCGGCAGTGCGTCGACAATCACTGTGCGGTAGTAGTCCAGCCCGAGCGAAATCTCATCCCGCACCGTGGGTGTGCGACGCCGCACGTCGTCGGTTTGCCAAAGCGCTGTGATCTCGGCAAACATTGCCGTCTGGTGCAGCTCCGCATCTTCCTCGGTGAGCGGCAGCTCATCCAGCTCTTCGAGATGCGCCGCGATGCGACGTCGCTTCGACAAAACAGTTCTGCGTGCTACTTCCGTCGGATGTGCAGTGAAGACCGGCATTACGCACACTTCGGAGAGCACCTTGAGTGCCTGCTTTGGCGACATGCCCAGCGCGTGCAAACGATCGAACGTTCCGTGCATCGTGCCGGGCTGTTTTACCTGCAGTATTTGCGCTGCACGACGACGTCGCTTGCGATGATTCGTTTCAGCGAGGTTGGTGAGCTCGAAGTAGAAGGCGAAAGCGCGCGACAGGTCGTACGCCTTGCGAGTCGATACATCGCGGATGATTTCCTGGGCTGGATCGGCACCACTGTGCTGCGCGCTTTCACGTTCGTGAATCGCAAGCTGACGCAGCTCCTCGACGGACTGATACAGCGACGCGCCGCACTGCTCTACAATCACCCAACCGAGCAATTGGCCGAGATTCCGCACATCGCGCCGCAGCGGCGCTTCCTTCGTGCCCGTCTCGGCACTCAACAATTCGTGCAGGCGCTCCTCCTGGTCCTGCGGATACCAGAGCGCGGATTCGGCTTCGGTACGCGGCTTGTCTTCGGGAGTGGGCATTCGATTGGTTCGTTGCGAGTTTGTGGTCCCCGCAGGTTTCATGCAGAAACGATACCCGGACGCGCAGCCTGGTGACAGCGGCTGGCCGTTGCTTTTGCCGGGAGCGTCACGCATGGTCCAAATACAGGCTCTGTCACGCTCTGCGCGTAGGTCCGGGCCGGCATGGCCATTCCGGTGGCCCCTCTGGCCATGGACATGGCGGCGGACACTCGCATGGTTCGCAAATTGGCCCCGTTGTCCGGGCATGCCCGCGCCGCGGACTGGTCCATTGGATAACCGTGGTGGTGGGTCTGGCAAGAAGCTTTGATTCTCGGTGCGGGTTCACGCAGGGAATCACAACGCTTGATTGAGAGATTCACAGGGGACAACACATCATTGTCACAAAGACGGAAGCTCTATTCAACGCAGGAGGCCTTAAAGCATCAAAACCGATATGTTTAATCTCGCTTCGACCAATAGCCTTCGGGTATTTTGTGCTGTGTGAAAACGGTGTTGTCTTACCTGTGCTTCTCTCCGGTAACCCCGTGGCCTCTGTGTGAAACGATGTCAAAAATAGACCAGATTATGGTCGGTCAGGCGGATCGTTTTCCCACAGCACGTTCACGATGACCCAGCGGTTGTTGTACTTTGCCATGTGCATGTAGTCGACCCACGTGGCGGCGGTGACGCGGACGCTGGCCGCGCCACGATAGATGTCGAGGATCCGGATGTCGGAGCGGCGGCGCCCTTCGGGGATGTGCGAACCGCCGGCGTTGCGCGTGCTCTGCACGAGTGTCATGGCCGTCATCTGGATGAGGCGGCTGTGGCCGGTCGAGTCGCTGGTGACGTTGCGCTTTGCAAGCTCGGGGGTGCAGCGCCCGCTCCATCCGTGCGCCGTCCGCTGAATACCAGCCTTCGATGTAGTCAAGTGCTGCCGTTCGGATTCCTGCCGTGTCTGCTGCCGTCTGGCCATGAACGTTGCTGCTCACCGCCAGCATTAACCACCCAAAGCCCACGAGTGCCCGACACATTGCTGTCTCCTGTTGGAGTCATATCTGCGTCCAAGGTACCGTTGGTCACACGGCGGATGGGAAGTAAAGTGATGGCTTCGACGGGTGGAGGGATGACTTCCGCGATGCGCGGGATTGGAAAAACAAAGTCCGTTCTCTGTGGTCGTTCAGTTCCTGTGATCTCTGTGTGAAACGGATGCAGGAGAGATCACAAAAGCTACCGAAGAAGCTCATGAAGCCGGGCTCCGTACGCGCGCGAAGATGTCACGCTCGAGCCGCCACGCAGAACGATCAGATACTCGCCGTGACCGTACGTTTCGGCGCGCTCAATGTTGTCGATGTTTACGATCACGGAGCGGTTTACGCGCACGAATACGCGCGGGTCGAGCTTCTGTTCGAAG
>JBBQYT010000493.1:0-2804 GCA_038208385.1 Longimicrobiales bacterium
GCCATTCACATTGAAGCGTGGCGTGAATGCAAACCTGTCATGTCCGATTCTCTAAAACGTCGAGCGCTCAGAGCTGTAGTCGTAATTCGCCCGTTCACCGTTCGCGGGCGATTGACTTCAGGCCTTTGGCAAAGCCGCTGCCGCATCACTCGCATCCGTCCACCGCTCGAGCGCTGAGTCCAGTTTTTTGCGCAACGCGTCCAGCTGCTTCCCCATCTCCGTCGCTCTTCTTGCGCCGTCCGGCGTGTTGTACAATTCCGGGTCTTCCAGCAACGCGCTCAACGCCGCGATCTCAGCTTCACAACCCTCGACTTCACTTTCCGCTTCTTCGAGAGCCTTCCGCGCCGCACGCAATGCGACCTGCGGCGATTCCTTCGACGATGACGTCGTCTGGGCGCGCGTGTTTTTCTTTTCGCTCACCTTCCGCAGTGCCAGCTCTTCCGACGCCTGCAAACGTGCAGCATGCTCGCGCTCAGCGCTCAATACTTCCCATTCCGCGAACGTACCATCGAAATCCGTAATGTGCTGATCGTGCAGGATCCACACGCGCTTTACGAGTGCGCGCAATAGCGCACGGTCGTGGCTCACCAGCAACACAGTTCCATCAAAGCTCTCGATCGCATCTTCCAGGGCCTCGATCGATTCGACATCCAGATGGTTTGTCGGCTCATCGATCATCAGCATGTTTGCACCCGACAGCATCATCATCGCGAGTGCGACGCGCGCTCGCTCGCCGCCCGACAATGTATCGGCGCTCCGCAATACGGAATCGCCGGAAAAGCCGAAACGACCCAGATGATTCTGCACCTGTCCGCGGTCCCAGAGCGGCTTGAGGTCGTGGATGATGCTGAACAGTGTCACGCCCGTAGGCACCTGCGCGAGGTCCTGACGGTAATAGGCCATCTGCGTGGATAGTCCGAGCCGAAGCTCGCCGTTCGACAGTGTCTGCTGGCCCGCAATGCCACGCAGCAACGTCGACTTTCCCGCGCCATTCGGACCGATCAATCCAATCACTTCGCCGCGCAGTACACGCGTCGAAAAACCTGCGACGAGTGTGCGCTCATCAAATCGCAACGCGACATTGTCTGCGACGAGCACCTGGTCACCGCCGCGCTCGTACGATTCCAGCCGCAGGCCCATCACGCCGCCTTCGCCGGGCGGCGGGCTGAGTCTCGGCAGCCGCTCGAGACGCTTGCGCCGGCCTTTCGCCTGCTTGCTCTTCTGGCCTGCAATATTTCTGCGAATAAAGTCTTCTTCGGACGCGACTTTTTTGCTCTGCTGCTCGAATGCCCTTCCGTGCGAAAGCCTGCGCTCCGTGCGCTGCTGCACGAACGAAATGTAGTCGCCGATATAGGATGTCGTCGTACGCGCTTCCACGTGCAGCACGTGATCGACAACTTCTTCAAGAAATGCGCGGTCGTGGCTGATGAGGATGATCGTCGCCTCGAGCTCCTGCAGGTATTCGGCGAGCCAGTCCGTCGTCTCTAGATCCAGATGGTTGGTGGGCTCGTCGAGCAGCAGTACTTCCGCGGGCGCGACAAGCTGTCGTGCAAGACCAACGCGTCCGCGCTCGCCACCACTCAATTGCGCAAGCGGGCGCGTGCGCGCTTCGACAGGATCGAATCCGAGTCCATGCAGAACAGCATCGACGCGCGGGGCAAAGGTGTAACCGCCCTCGCGATCGAAACGCTCGAGGTCACGATCGTATTTCGACAGCATTTGCTCCGTCGAGCGCTCTCCCATTTCACCAATCTTCACCGCCTGGTCGTGCAACGATTGTTCTAGCGCGAGCAGATCGCTGAACGGACCCGCCGCAGCCTCCCACACCGTACTCGCACCCTCGAACGCACGATGCTGGTCGAGAACTGTGATTTTCGGGTTGCCCGCACGCGCAACGATCCCCTTCGTCGGCTGCATTGCACCAACGATGAGGTTGAACAACGTCGTTTTACCACTGCCGTTGCGCCCGACAATGCCCCAGCGGTCGCCCTTCGCGACAGTGAACGTCACATCCTCCAGCAGCACCGTGGCGCCGAACTCTACCGTCACTCCCGAAAGCGATATCATAGGCGTGAAAACTGCCCGCTCGCGGACCCGTGGGCAAGCCACGGAACCTCAGGTGTAACAGAAATCATGAACTACGACGATCTGGACGAAGCTTTCCCTCTGGGCGATGGCACCGCGGACACGGGCGCCTTTGTTTCATGCCCGTATTGCGGCGAGGAGGTCGAGGTGGTGTTGGACCCGGGGAGCGGGACCGAGCAGGAATACATCGAGGATTGCGAGGTGTGCTGCCAGCCCTGGCGCGTCAACGTGCTCTATATGCCGGATGGCAGCGCACAAGTCAGCGTTAGCCCGGAAGATCTGGAATAAACACACGAGCCACGAGCCGCGAGCCACGAGCCACGCGAACCTGCACAACTCTCACACACTTCCCCGTTGCATCCCACGCCTCACTGAGGCATCGTCGTTCATGAGCGTGAACCCCTTCTCACGTCCCGCCGGAGAACGCTTCCGCTTCAGCTGGCCGCTGCTGCTCCTCATGGCGACCATCGCAGCCGTAGCTTTTGCTGCAATCCAGGCGCAAATGGCCGTGCGTTCGCACCAGCGTACTGCAAATCGCCTGCTCCATGACTATTCGGCGTTTGCCGCGTGGAGCTACCAGCAACATTTGGCCAACCAGCTCCAGGAATCCGCGTGGGAAGCGCTGCATCCCTTCTATCCGAGAATGGATGCGATGGTGGACCTGAGCATGCACGCGGACATGGGTGCTGTGCGTCCCGCACGCCACGTGCGCGAGATGT
>JBBQYT010000494.1:0-2792 GCA_038208385.1 Longimicrobiales bacterium
GCCCGGCGCGCATTGAAGCAAACTGGGATACGCGTCCGGTATCGGTTGGCCAGAAGGAGCACTGGCTGCTCGGCAATGCGACACCGCGCATCAACATGGTCAAGGTATTGTTGAACACGCAGCTGCAGGCGGACGCGGCAATTCCGACATTTGGCCAGTGCGTCCATCACAGCGATGAGGTGGGCAACCCGAACATGGAATTGAAGAAGTCACTGAACGAGAGCATGCCGGTGATTGCGTTCGTGCCCACACAATCGAAAGCGAAGGTCGGCGGATCGGCAGTGCAGAAGCAGTTTGCAGTGAATCGGGCGCGCAAGTTCACACAGGCGGGCGCAATCGGCATCGCGAACATCGAGGACATGAAGGTCTTCACGCGCGTGTGCATTGATCTCGACTTCGCGCTCGACCTGCGTCCCGACTGGAGAACTCAGCTCGGGTTCAGGTAACGCTCAGCGCTTTCTGTACCTGGCTGGCAGTGCACGCCCGGCCGGACCGCGCGCGCGGCGCGGCAAACAAACGCATTGGGCGGTGTGAACCGTTCGGTGAGTGCATTGATCGATGCGTTCAACGTGGCAGTACCATCGAACGTTTCCATGTTGGCAGCATCGAGTCGCTCCATCATATGCCACACCTCGTCACGAAATACGAGCGCGGCGACGCCGCCGGGACCGTAACGCTGCCAGTGTTCGTACGCAGCTTTCAGATCTTCGGGATACGAAGCGAACGGTCCGCACATCCTGATGCGCGAGACGTTGCCTGTCGTGCACTCGCAGACAACCGTTGGCATGAACAACGTTGCCGACCAGCGTGTCGCGGGATCGGCAACTGCGGCCTGCGCGATCTGCGCCTGTTGCAGCACTTGTCGGTTGTTGGCCAGCGGATCGTTGTACCTATCCTCCGTCATCTGGCCGTGCCCAGCGATCAGGATCACGTCGAAGCCATTCACAGGTGCGATCACCTGCTGGATCTGCGCGCGTAACGTACCGAACACATCATACATCAATGTGTTTTCGGCACCGAACAGTGGTACAGCACCTGTGCCGAAATCGTTGAAGAATCTCTCGGTAGGGCAGCACAGCGCTAATCGGGGCATATTTCTCTGTGGGGTTTGTTTGCGCGAACGAAAGGGTTGACCAGTTTAGCTGGGCATTGCGGTATTCCGAATGGGCAGCCTGTGCCTAATTCCCCTACTCGAAGCACTTCCGCCTGCATTCACGGCGCGGCTTCGCAATTCAACCCATTCCGCTCGCGTTCACCCCACATCGTCCTCAAATTCTCCGACAATCGCCCACCAGCCGGAGAGATTCCGAATGCACAACAGCAATCTGACCACGTTTACCGTCCTCGCCCTCTCGCTCTGCGCGTGCTCGAGGACAGTTTCCGTGCAAAACGAGCCCCACACGAACGCATCGGTGGCCGCGCCTGCGCAGCTCGGCTGGACATCGCACGCAGAAATGCCCGTAGACCTGCAGGAGATGGCCGGCGCAGCCGTCAACGGAAAGATTTACATCGTCGCGGGCATCACGAACGGCGTGAACACGACCATCGCGTCGACGGAAGTCTACGATGTCGCAAGCGATACCTGGACAAACGGTCCGGCTCTCCCCGAGCCGCGCCACCACCCGTGGGCGGCTGCGCTCGATGGCAAGCTGTACGTCATCGGCGGATACTCATCGCTCGAACGGCCGTGGCCTGCACATAACACAAACTTCGTGCTCGATCCGAAAACGAATGTGTGGACATCGAAGCGGCCAATGCCGACGTCGCGCGGCGCGCTCGCGGTCGTCGCCTACAAGGGAAAGCTGTATGCGATAGGTGGCGCGATACCACGCGAGCAGTTGACCACGGTCGAGATCTACGATCCGAAGACGGACGCCTGGACGACGGGCGCACCCATGCCGACGGCGCGCGAGCACATCAGCGCAGAGGTAATTGGGGATCACATCTACGTCGTCGCGGGGCGCGCACCAAAGCCGGGTGACATCAACAATTTTGCGACGCTCGAAGCGTACACACCGGCAACGAATACATGGCGTGCAGTGGCAACGATGTCGCCCGCACGAACGGGAGCGGTTGCAGCAGTGGTCAACAACAAATTGTATCTGATTGGCGGCGATGGTGCGCCGAACAGCAACGCGGGCAAGCTCACGCAGAGCTTCGGAGCTATCCGTTAGCGGGGCCGTTGCTAATCGCTAATCGCTAATCCCTAATCGCTGCAGCTCAAAAGAACCTTGCCGCTCGTTTCGCGCGCTTCGAGCGCGCGATGCGCGTCGGCCGCGCCGGCGAGGGGGACTTCGCGATCGATGTGGACGTGGAGTTTCCCGTCGCGGATCCAGCCAAGAAGATCGTTCGAGCGCGCAACCAGCTCTGCACGCGTTGCAACGTAGGCGAACAGCGTCGGACGCGTGAGGTACAACGAGCCTTTTCTGTTCAGCACCTGCGGGTCAAGCGGCGGCACCGGGCCGCTCGATCCGCCGAACAGCACCATCATGCCGCGCGGACGGAGCGAGTCGAGACTTCCGTCAAACGTCGTCTTGCCGACACTGTCATAGACAACGGATACGCCCTTCCCTTCCGTGATGCGCTTCACCGCATCGACAAAATTCTCCTTTGTATAGAGCACGATCTCTTCTGCTCCCGCAGCGCGCGCGAGCTGCGCTTTCGAATCGGTCGATGTCGTGCCGATCACGCGCGCACCCAGCATGCGGCCCATTTGACACATTAACAGACCGACACCACCGGCGGCTGCGTGCACGAGGCACCATTCGCCGGACTGGACCGGATACGTCGAT
>JBBQYT010000495.1:0-2777 GCA_038208385.1 Longimicrobiales bacterium
CGCATCGGAAGCCGCACCTATCATCGCGCTCGTCGATCTCATGCTCGCGCGCGCCGTCGAGTGCGGTGCAAGCGATCTGCACGTCGAGCCCGCAGGCACGAAGCTGCGCGTACGCGCCCGCGTCGACGGCATTCTACGCGAGCTGATGGAGCTGCCCGATCACACAGCAGCTGGCGTCGTCTCACGAATGAAGATCATGGCGCGGCTCGACATCGCAATTAAGCGCAAACCGCAGGACGGCCGCTGCGTTGCGCGCATCGCAGGCAGGGACTACGCTGCACGGGTGTCGACACTGCCTGCGAATGGCGCCGAGAAGGTCGTGCTCCGGCTGCTCGACAGCAACACTGCGGGCAGAGCACTGCAGGATCTCGGATTTCTGGATGCACAGCTCGCCCAGCTAAGGAAGCTGCTCGCGCGCGGCCACGGCGTGCTGCTGGTCACTGGACCAACAGGCAGCGGCAAAACAACGACGCTCTACGCAGCACTCGCCGAGCTCGATCGTGAGCAGCGCAACATCATCACACTCGAAGACCCGGTCGAATACAAACTGCCCGGACTCACGCAGGTGCAGGTGCACCGCAAGGCCGGCCTCGGTTTCGGCGCAGCGCTCCGCGCGGTCCTGCGCCAGGACCCCGACGTCATCATGGTCGGCGAGCTGCGCGACCGCGAGACTGTCGAAACAGCAATGGCCGCAGCACTCACAGGCCACCTCGTCCTCTCGACGCTGCACACGAATGATGCGCCATCGACAATCACCCGACTCACGGAAATGGGAGCCGCGCCTTACCTGATTGCCGGTGGCCTCATCGGCATCGTCGCTCAACGCCTCGCGCGCAGGCTCTGCACGTCATGCGGAGGGGAAACCGGTTGTAAGCGATGTGATGGTGGCTATCGCGGGCGCGTGGGCATTTACGAAGTCCTGACGCTCGACTCGCGAATACGCCAGCTGATCGTGCGCCGCGCTCCCGCACACGCCCTGCGCGAGGCCGCCCGCAACGCCGGCATGATCAGCCTCGCCCAGGATGCACGTGCAAAAGTCGATGCCGGCCTCACCTCGACGCAGGAAGTCCAGCCACTGCTCGCCCTCCTGGACGACGACGCACCAACCTGCAAACAGTGCGGCACGCCACTGCAACCGAGCTACGTCGCATGCCCCGGCTGCGCGACGCCCCTGCGACGCAGGTGCAACTGCGGCGCATCGCTGAACCTCGAGTGGCAATGCTGCCCGTCCTGTGGCACTCGCCAGCCGGGCCAGTTAACGGAGGCGTGAACGGGCCCGACAGGAAACAACGTGAACATGCAGAACACGGCGTTCGCTCCATCGACGCTCACGTGAGGACCGGCTCGACTGTGGCGAACAAGGACGTGACCAGCCACAACGTGATGTCGACGACTGGCACTGAGCTGGTGAGTCCGGCCACGATCGCCCAGAACGCAATATTCTCGCATACATTCAACGCGACAGGTACATTCCCGTACCAGTGCACGATCCATCCGGGCATG
Organism: Longimicrobiales bacterium; assembly: GCA_038208385.1. GTDB lineage: Bacteria > Gemmatimonadota > Gemmatimonadetes > Longimicrobiales > RSA9 > JBBQYT01. The sequence continues at coordinate 1,504 of JBBQYT010000495.1, forward strand.
AACGGGACGGTCATCGTCACAGCGTCCTGGCCGCAGGCGGCGATGCTCGAGCAGCGCCGCACAAAATCTCTCTCACCACACACGCCGCCGTGTACCCTACGCGTACCTTCCGTCTCGCCGCCGTCATCTTGTTGCTTCTACTTCCGACGTTTGCGCTTGCACAGGCGCAAAGCGGTGAAGCACGCACGGCGCGCTACTTCGACGCGGCCCGCAGCAACACGCCGCTGCTGACTGCATTCCTGCGCGACATGCCGAAGGGCGCGGACCTGCACAACCATCTGTCGGGGGCGATCTATGCGGAGAGTTTTCTGCGCTGGGCCGCGGAGGACAACGGGTGTGTCAGCAAGCGCGGGATGTTCATTCTCAATGCGCCGTGCACAACTACGCCGGACACGGTCTCAGCGGGAGCAGCGATCGCCGATGCGGGATTGTATGGCACGTTGATCGACGCGTTTTCGATGCGGAACTGGAATGCTGCGCGCATCAACGGCCACGACCAGTTTTTTGCGACGTTTGGCCGTTTCAACTCGCAGCCCCGACGCACGGGAGACATGCTTGCGGAGGCGGTCGCGCGCGCAGCATCCGGCAACGTTACGTACATGGAGCTGATGCAGACGCTCGATGGACGTTCTGCGCGCACACTTGGACAGCAGGTGGGCTGGACGCCGGACTTCCGTCGCATGCGTGACACCTTGCTTGCCGTCGGAATACAGAACCTCGTAAACGTCTCGCGCGCGCGTGCAGATACGATCGAGGCGAGGCGTGACACAGTGCTCGCGTGCCACACGGCGCGTGCAGATCCCGGCTGCAATGTCACTGTGCGGTGGATCTACCAGGTGAGCCGCGCGAATCCTCCGGAGCAGGTATTTGCGCAGATCCTGCTCGGCTTCCTGCTGACGCAGGGCGACTCGCGCGTCGTGGGGCTCAACCTCGTGCAGCCCGAGGACAATCCGCTTGCGATGAAGGACTACTCGCTGCATATGCGCATGATCGGGTTCCTGCGGGAGCTTTATCCCGGCGTAAAGGTGACTCTGCACGCAGGTGAGCTTGCACCGGGCCTCGTGCCACCGGAAGGATTGCGTTTCCACGTCCGCGAGGCCGTGTTCGTTGCGGGCGCGAGTCGCATCGGCCACGGCGTTGATGTAATGAACGAGAACCGGCCGTACGAGCTGCTTGCAGAGATGGCGCGCAGGCACGTGATGGTGGAGATCAATCTTACGAGCAATGACGTGATCCTCGGCGTCAGCGGCCCAAACCATCCGCTCCGCGCGTAC
>JBBQYT010000496.1:0-2757 GCA_038208385.1 Longimicrobiales bacterium
GCTCCTGCTCCCGATGCAGCCGCCGTCGCGATTGATGTGCCCGCTGATTTGATTGCGCCACCGCCGCTCGCACCCATTGCACTCGCAGGCAACGAGCTTACGAACGGTGAAGTAGGCGATCTCTTCTCGACGCTCGAGAAAAGCCTGCGTGCCCACCGGATCTACCAGGCCAACAACCCCGTCTATCAGGGATTTATCGCGGCGCTTCGTGCCGCGATTTCTGAGTTGTGGACCCGCACGGATTCGCTGCAGGTCGTCGTCGAAGAAAGCGTCTTCCGCTGGCAGGACAAAGGCTTCTCGGTAGGCGAGGGTCGCGACAACCTGTCGTTCCTGTTTTTCAAGGACGGTATTCGCGTGCTGACGTTCCTGCCGGGCTTCGAGGATGAGATCGAGACCTTCATGGAGGTCGTGCACAGCGCGAAGCAGGCCGACCAGCAGGGTGACGACCTCGTAACGCTGCTCTGGGAAAAACAGTTCGCGAGCTTTCTGTACAGCTACGTGGACGTGCTTGCGCAGGGTCTCGATGTGCCGCGCACGCCGGACAGTCTCGGCTCGGGCGCGGCGGTCGAAACCACTGCTCTGCAGGCGGACATCGCGGGCGAGACGGAAGAAGCGCCGCGGCCCTCTGCACAGCGTCCGCCGCTCACGCCGCCGCCAGGAATCTCGCGCGAGGACTTCGAGGAGACGTTGTATTTCCTGAGCGAAGAAGAGCTCGTTGTTTTGCAGCGCGAAGTACAGCTCGAGTGGTCGCGCATGTTGAAGCAGGATGTATTGAATGCGCTGTTCGATCGCCTGGAGGAGCCGAAGACCGATCGCCAGGGCGAGATCCTGCGCATTCTGCGCCAGCTGCTGCCCGCGTATCTCAGCCGTGGCGATCTCACATCCGCATCGAATATCCTGCTCGAGCTGAATGGCATCATGAAGCAGGGCGCCGTGCTGAGTGACGAGCATCAGACGCAGGTGAAGCGGCTGTTCTCCGAGCTGAGCGATCCTGCACTGCTCAGCCAGCTCATTCGCTCGATCGAGGAAGGCGCGATCGCTCCCGATGGTGAAGAGCTTGGCATTTTCCTTCAGCATCTCGGTCCGGAAGCGCTCGATGTATTGATTCGCTCCATGGAGACGACGACGGTGCCCGCGCTTCAGGAGCGGCTCAGCGTTGCGATCGAGGGATTGGCGCGTGCGCATCCCGATCACGTGGTCGGCATTCTGGATCTCGATGAGCCAACCATCGTTGTGGGCGCTTCGCGTCTGCTCGGCCGGCTCGGCACGGCGAGCGCTGCGCAAGCGTTGTCGAAGCTCCTGAAGCGGCCCGAGGCCAGCGTGCGGCTCGCAGCCGTCGAAGCGCTCGTCGCAATTCACTCGGGCGCTGCAATGGAAGCGATCCAGCAGGCGCTGGAGGATCCGGAGCGCGAAGTGCGCATTGCCGCGGCGCGTGGACTCGCCGGCCTGCGCTATCAACCGGCGCGCGCACGTCTCGAGGGATTGCTGCAGGGGAAGATTCTGCGCGATGCGGATCTCACCGAGAAGATTGCATTCTTCGAGGCGTTTGGCTCCGTCGGCAATTCCGACAGCGTTGTCATGCTCGACCGTTTGCTCAACGGAAAGAATCTGCTGCGGCAGAGACAGCCGCCCGAGATACGGGCATGCGCTGCGCTCGCGCTCGGAAAAATGGGAACGCCGGCCGCGCGGAACTCGCTCGAGCGCGCAACGGATGAAACGAACCCAATGGTGCGAAGTGCAGTGACGCGCGCGCTCAAGCAGGAAGCATCGGCATGACACAGAGCAGCAATGCGCCGCTGATCCAGAGTGAAACGATCCTTCAGCCGCTCGGCCGCGCGCTGGTCACTGCGTTGTATGCGACGTTCCAGTCCCTGCGTTTGTATCCGCTCGAAAACACGACGGTGCAGAATTCGATCGAAGAAATGCACCGCATCGCGCGCCGCATTGTGGATCGCGAGGGCGCGCTCGAGCTGAAGCTGGTCGGCGACTTTTTGTTTTTGAACGATGCACGACTGCGCCTCGACTTCTCGGACTATGTCGCATTCTCGTTCGTTGCTGCATCGCTGCACCGGCACGATGTCGGCTCGTTCGAAGTCGATACCGGCATCTCGAAATCGGACTGGGCGCCATTCCTGTCGCTGCTTGCGCAGGATCCGGGTGTTGTCGAGTCGCCGTTCCAGCGGTTTGTCGAGCGCCTCGAGGCGAGCAATGCGCGCCACATTCGCATCAATCCCGTGCAGGCTGCGCAGGACAACGACAAGCCGGATCCGGACAACGACCAGGGCAAGGAGTCTGCGAAGCTCGCGTACTTCCAGTCCGTCAATGTCGCCAAGGATGTGCTGACGGACATGCGTCTCGGGCGTGCAGTAAATGTGCGCCGCGTGAAGCGCGCCGTACAGGCGATCGTCGACCAGGTGCTGAACAACGAAACATCCATCACCGGCATGACGACGCTGCGCGACTTCGATGAATATACGTTCACGCATTCCGTGAATGTGTGCATCTTCAGCGTCGTGATCGGTCAGAAGCTCGGCCTCTCGAAGATCCAGCTGTACGAGCTCGGACTTGGTGCGCTGTTCCACGACATCGGCAAGATGCGCCTGAATCAGTCCGTCGTGAACAAGGCCGGCTCATTGACGGATGACGAGTGGAACGAGATGCAGCAGCATCCGACGGAAGGGCTGCTGTCGCTCTTCTCGATGCGCGGGCTGGCCGAGTTGCCGTATCGCGCCATGCTGCTCGCGTACGAGCACCACA
>JBBQYT010000497.1:0-2757 GCA_038208385.1 Longimicrobiales bacterium
AGGTCATCGGGGTCATGTTGCGAATGCCGCAGATGATCACGCCGGTGCGAATACCGAAATCCGCTTCGGCGCGGAGCAGTCCGCGCAGAGGCGCTTCCACGGCAGCCTCGAGCGTCAAACCTTCGAGTGCATTCAATACCGGAGAATAGCGCACTTCCATGTAGCGCACGTTTTCTTTGGATGCGTCTTCGGCGAGCTCGTATGCGATGCGCTCGAGTGCTTCCGCGGTTTGCATGACGGCGAGGGTTGTATCGAAGCGCGAGAGGTAATCGACGAGGTCGCTCGCGTCCTGCACGTGCATGTAGCTGCGAAGCTCTTCCGGATTTGTCGATGGCAATGTCTTGCCGTGCTCGCGTGCGAGCTCGATCATCGTTTCCGGACGCACGCTGCCGTCGAGATGGACGTGCAGGTCTGTCTTCGGAAGTCGCTCGAGAAACTCCCTCGTCAATTTCATCCGTTTACCTTGAACGTCTGTTCATCGTCATCGACATCGTCGCCGGGCGCGTTGGCGGGCAGCTCGACGGACCCCGTCGTCGGCGCTCCGACTGTGCGCAGGCGCACATCGCTGGGTGCGTGCACGGGCTGCGGCCGCTGCCGGAGATAGTTCACGAGTGCGTCGAGATCGATGACTCCGACGTCGCTGGTGGAAATCGGATTCTGCAGGCCGGTAAGACCGTCGCCTCCCGTGGAGAGGAAGTCCGTTACGACGATGCTGTACGTTCCGTCATCACGAACGGGCTCGCCAGTTGTGAGCTTCACGTCGGAGATGCGTTGGCCTGACGGCCTGCCCGGGTCGTACGACGCTGTGATGCCGCTGACATTAATGTTGGCGCGCGAACGGACCGCCTGGTCGAGCGTTTTCTTGAGATTTGCCCCCGTCACTTCGAGTCGCACGAGACGGTTCTGGAACGGCTGCAAGGCGAAGAGCGCGCCCCATGTGAGCTTGCCTGGCACCAGGTCAGTGCGGATACCGCCGTTGTTCATGAGTGCAACCTGGGCGTTGCCTGCGGCGCGTTGTGCATCGGCGATCAGCCGGCCGAGTGCGAACTCACCGCTGCCACGGCGCATGGAGTCCGCGAGCGTTGCAATGACTTCGTCAACCTTGGGGCCGATCTCCTTCTGATAGCGCGTAACCATAGCAGCGACGATGCTGTCGGGCTTTACGGCGTCGTCGTAGGCCACGGGTGTGCCGCGGATCCATACCGTCACGCTGTCTTTCCCAATGCGCTCGAGATCGACAACGCCGTAGCGCTGGCTGTACGACGCCGACTCGACGATTGGAATACCGTTCGCGCTGGTTTGAATCGGTCGATGCGTGTGACCGGCGACAATGAGGTCCGGGCGATTGTGTACGTGATTCGCCCAGTCGATGATTTCACCGGTGCACTTGCCTGTGGAGTCACATACGGCGCCACTGTGCGCGACGACGATCACAAAGTCCGCCCCGCGCTTCCGCAGCACCGGCACCCACTTGTCGATGGCCACTGCGCCATCGCCGAAGGCAAGACCCTGGACGTTTACAGCCTTCGTGGTTGTTGGCGTCTCCTGCGTGCTGAGACCGATGACGCCGATCTTCACGCCACGCGCATCGATCATTATCGTCTGCTTGACCCATGACGGTGCGGTGTCGCTTCCGGTGACGAAGATGTTTGCAGCCAGCCACGCGAACTTCGCTTGCCTGATGCGCGCCTTCAACACCGCCACGGACCAGTCGAATTCGTGGTTGCCGATCGCCGATGCGCGATTATGCAGGTAGTTGAAGAACTCTACCGACGAACGCCCCTGTGTGAGGTTTGAGAGCGGCGTGCCCTGCATGACATCGCCGCCATCGAGCATGATCGTCGGGCCATCGAATCCCTTTCGCTCGGTCTCGATGTATGTCGCCAGTGCCGCAGCGCCACCGACGTCACGGCCTTTTGCAAATGGCGGCTGTTCGGGAAGCAGCCTGCCATGGAAGTCGCTTGTCGTGAGCACGCGCAGCTTCCGTGTGACTCTTTGCGCGTTGGCGACCGGTGAGGGTGGCTCTCTGCGCAACTGGTCGGCGAGCGCCGGCGCCACTGCTTCGGAGGGGACCAGCAGCCAGTTTTGGTGGAAGTAATCCTCGGGACGGATGAGTTTCCGGGTGCGCGCTTCATCGATCAGAAGGTCGCGGATTTCCTGCTGGCGGTCGTAAATGACGGGCGCGCCAGCGAGCATGCTGTATCCGCCGCCGCCCGACTGACGGTAGTTGTTCACCGCGAGAGTGAATGTCTGGTCGGGCGAAACGGGAGCGCCCTTGTACACCAGGCGAGTGATGCGTTGTCCAATGGGCTTCGAGATGTCGGTCGTGTAGTCGACACCCGAGATGACGTCGAAGTTGTAGCCCGGGATCTTCGAGTTTGTGATGGGTTCACCCGCCGGAGCGGGGAAGCCGTTGTAGTACTCCGCGGCCTTCTCAAGATACGCGCGTAGCTGAGCGCCGTTAATGCGCACCGCTTTCAGCGTGTTGTCGTATATGTAAAGACCGGCGAGGTCGGCGATGGTGAGGTCACCTTTCGGGAGATTCGATGCGAGCGTGAACGCCGAGGCTGCGGATAGATCGGTGCCCGCTGTGTGCCGCTGTACTTCGTTCACAAAATCCAGAATCGGCGTGTCACGCACGCGAGCCTCACGCGCAGACATCGCCTGTGTGGATTTGCCGACGATAGAGCTCACGTATTCGACGGTACGTTCGTGCTCCCAGCGTAGTGAGTCCACAAATGCGGAATCGACGAGCTC
>JBBQYT010000498.1:0-2752 GCA_038208385.1 Longimicrobiales bacterium
TTTCAGATCGTTTAGTTGAAACGAACGATCTCGAAGCGTGTGGGGTTCAACCAGTGCGCACGGAACTTTACGTAATCACCGTCGCGCAGGCGTGAGAAGCGATTGGCATCCTGCGAGCGCGGATTGTACGGCATTGCAACCGTGGTGCTGTTGCCGTTGTTGTCGCGCACGGTGAACATGCCGCGCTGGAAGTCGATCGAGCTGACGTTGCCGGCGAGCGTGTATTGGCGATTCGGATTGTTGCGATCGTACCCGCTGCCGGACACGTCGCCACCGTAGACGCCGCCATTCCTGCCGGAGCCGCCACGTGCCTGCGCGGACTGCGTGACCTGGATGTAGTCCGTGTAGTACTGATTGTTACCGGTCTGGTTGATGCGCATGTTGACGACGTCACCACGCTCGAGAGCCGTCACCGCATAGCCCTGATTGTTGTAGACGACCTGTGTGCGGTTGTCGTAGTAAACGTTTGCAGTCTGATTGTTGTCGGTGCGCACCTGAATTGTTTGATTGCGCGAGTCGACGTTCTGCACGACGGCGCTCACATCGGCGACATTACCGGCATTGCTGGCATTGCCGGCAGGCTGTCCGAGAATGCCGCCGAGCACGTTGCCGAGTCCGCCGGTCTGCGCGCATGCAGCCGACAATGCAATCAAACCGAGCCCGCTCGCCCGTACCGCGATTTGTCGAAGATTGCCCATTTGCCCTCCATTGTGTGCGTAGCCCGCGCTATCCAAAAATCATGTGCGACGCAGACTTAAGGGCAATTGCAATGCCACGTTTCGGGCTCAGGTCGTCGCGTGCGCGGCACCCGCCCGCCCGACCCATCCGAATGGCCATCCAGGCAGCAGAGCGCCGATAAAGATCGCGAACAGGGCGAGGTAGAAAGTGATTCTGTAGGCGTGCTCGAAGCCGCGTATGTTTTGTTCACAAGCGTCGCGCGGTATTGGCTGGGCTGTTGCTGCGGCGGCCTCAGGAATGGACGTTGGTGTCACCTGACAGAGTCCCGGGCGCTGTCCTGCAATGCCCCGTTCATCCTGCGCGAGCGATTGGTAGTGCCGCACAGCAGGCGAGACGGAGCTCGCGACAACAGACGCAAGCAGCGCGACGCCGATCGCCTGCACAACCTGGCGTGTCGACGCGATCAATGATGATCCGCGCGGGAGATCCTTTTTTGAGACGACGGAAAGCGCAGTGACTTGTGTTGTCTGGACGGTCATGCCGAGCGCAAAGCCGCGCACGGAAAGCAGGATCATGATCGAGCGCACCGGAGTCGTCGCCGTGATGTGCGAGAACTGCCAGGTGTTGAATGCGAGCGCTCCGAAGCCGAGCACGGTGAGCACCCGGGGGCCTACGCGATCGTAGAGTCGTCCGGCGAGCGGAGTCGTGATGCCTGCTGTGATTGCGAACGGCAGCAGCACGAGGCCTGTGTGGAATGCAGTGAGGCCGCGCAGTCCCTGCAGGTAGATCGGCATCAGAAACTCCGCACCGAAGAGTGCGAGCACGCTGATGTAGGCGAGGATGGCAGCAAGCATGAACGTGTGCTTGCGAAACAGTCGGAGGTCGAGGAGCGGGTAGATCGAGCGGCGCAGCTCGACCCATGCGAAGATGACCAGAGCAATCGCGCCTGCTCCGAACGTCATTATAACTTCAGGCGATGTCCAGCCGCGGTCCGCCGCGATCGATGCTGCATAAAGGACGCTGCCGAAGCCGACCGCGCACAGCGCAAGGCCCCTCCAGTCCCACGGCGGTTTAGTTTCGCTGCGCGACTCGCGCAGAAACCGCGAAGCGAGAATGACGCCGGCGAGTCCGATCGGGAAATTGATGAAGAAGATCGCGCGCCAGACGCCGAGGTCGACGAGCCAGCCACCGAGAATCGGCCCGAGTGCAGGAGCGACGACGAGCGCCATGCCGAAGATGCCGAGCGCCATGCCCTGCTCATGCGGTGGGAATGCACGCAGCAGCTGCGCGGTCCCGAGCGGCAACGCGAGCCCGCCGCCAATGCCCTGCACCATACGCGCGGCAATCAGTACGGGGAGATTCGGCGCAATGCCGCACAACATCGAGCCGGTAACGAAAACGACGAGACCCAGCACGTATGTGCGCTTGATGCCGAATCGATCGGCAAAGAAACCCGCCATCGGCGTCGCGATGCCGAGTGCGAGCACGTAGATGCTGATGATCCACTGCGAGCTGCTGAGCGTCGCACCAAACTCGGTGCGCAGCGTCGGAAACGCGACGTTCACGACCGTCGTGTCCAGAATGACCATGAAGAGGCCAAATATGACCGACCCCAGCACGCGCCACTTGTAGTTGTCCCTGACTTCCACGTCTTCGCTCAAACGACCGTCCTCCTGCGCGGCTCACAAACAAAAAAAGGCCCCGCAGCGGGTGCGGAACCTTCTGTCCACAGTGCGCCGTGAAGCTATCGAACAACGTCGCTGCTGAGCAAATCGAAGTGGTGGCCGTCCGTCGTCGCAACTGCACCCTTGTACGCATCATCCGCGAGCGCCCTCACAACCTGCGCCGGTGTCGCGCCGCGGTTCTTTTCCAGGTAGAGCGCCGCAACGCCTGCTGCGAACGGCGTCGCCATCGACGTGCCCGTGCCGAGCGCCAGCGAGTTATCGCCCGAATTCCACGTCGACAGGACGTTCACGCCCGGTGCGTACATGTCCACGCAGGAACCGGTGTTCGACCATGCCGGGACCGCATCCTCCTCATCGCTCGCACCAATCGTCAGCGCTTCCGAAACACG
>JBBQYT010000499.1:0-2740 GCA_038208385.1 Longimicrobiales bacterium
ATGACTGACACACCAATTCGCGTCCGTTTCGCTCCGTCGCCGACAGGATATCTCCACGTCGGCGGCGCGCGCACTGCATTGTTCAACTGGCTGTTCGTGCGCCATCACGGCGGCGCGTTCGTGCTTCGCATCGAAGACACCGATCGCCAACGATCCGATGACGCAATGACGCAGGCAATTCTCGATGGCATGCAATGGCTCGGGCTCACGTGGGATGAAGGCCCGTTCCATCAGGCCGACGGCGTCGCCCAGCACCGGGCCGATGCGCTCGGCATGCTCGAAAAGCGCCTCGCTTATCGATGCTTCTGCACGACCGAAGAGCTGGAAGCGCGCCGCAAAGCGGCCGGTGATTCCGACGACGCGTTCCGCTACGACCGCAAGTGTCTGCTGACCGGCACGCGTGAAGAATCGCACGCACGCGCTGCAGCGGGAGAGCCATTTACAGTGCGTTTCCAGGTTCCCGCGGGCGTCACAGCGTGGAACGACGCGGTCTACGATATCATCGAGTTCGACAACACATCGATCGAAGACTTCATCATCCTGCGCACTGACGGAACGCCGATCTACAACCTTGCGGTTGTAAGCGATGACGTGGCGATGAACATCACGCACGTGCTGCGCGGTGACGACCACATCTCGAACACGCCGAAGCAGATCATGCTCTACAATGCGCTCGGCGCGCCACTCCCGACGTTTGGACACCTGCCCATGATTCTCGGCCCCGACGGCAAGCGACTGTCGAAGCGACACGGGGCAACCGCCGTTGGCGAATACCATGAGCAGGGAATCCTGACCGCAGCGATGGTGAACTTCCTCGCGCTGCTCGGCTGGTCGCCGGGAACGGAGCAGGAAATTTTCACTGTCGATGAGCTGATTGCTCAGTTCTCACTGAGTGGCATCAACAGGAAGAGCGCGATCTTCGACACAAAGAAGCTCGAGTGGCTGAACGGACAGCATATGAGCCGGCTGTCTGCGGAGACGCTTGCAGGGTTGGTAAGCGATCAAATCGTCGCCGCAGGATTGTCCGATGCAGCGCGACTGACACGCGAGCGCGACTGGTTTTATCGCGTGCTGGATCTCGTAAAAGTGCGCGCGCGCAGCTACGACGACATTGTTGTCCAGGCGAGGCCGTATTTCGGCGGTGACGTGGAATACGAGCGCGAAGCGGTGGAGAAACACTGGAAGGATTCGGACGATGTCGCGCGCCGGCTGCAAGCTTTACGTGGCAGTTTGGCGGGCCTGCGGGAATGGAGCGAAACAGCGCTCGAAACGACGTTGCGCGAGCTTGCAACGGAGCAGGGGGTGGGAGCAGGTAAGTTGATTCATCCATTGCGGTTGGCCATCACGGGCGCGGGAGTGTCACCCGGCATTTTCGAGGTGGTCGTCGCGATGGGCAGGGAGCTGGTTCTGGAGAGGCTGGACCGGGCGATTTCAGTGCTGAGGGGACTTGCTGCCGGACCGGGTGCGGGTCTCGCGTAGCGGCCGGAAACAAATGTGTTGACACTCGGGCCCCTTAGGCATAACCTGTTGCCGTGGCCGTTCGGCGCGCCGCCCCTTTTTGCCCCCGGACGTCCCTCGCGAAGTTGATCGCCCTCGCGAATTCTGCCCTTGATGTAACTGGCAACACGCGTGACTCTGGATCAGGAGAGTCTTGGTTCGATCCCAGGAAGGGCAATCAGCTTTTCTACGGCCCCAGAGTTGTTGGCTCCCAATATAAATCAAGCGTTCCGTTACTCCATGATGAGTTGGAGTCTCGCCCCGGTGAGACGCCCTGCGAACTTTATTCCCGGAGCTTTTTTTCGGCTCTACCCAGTCCACCTTGTTGCGATGCTGCACTGCCAGGCATTCCGGAGGCGATGATGCCCGAACCGTTAACCAAGTTAGAGCGCCGGATTCTCGACTACCTCGTCGACTATCTACGACGGAACACGTACCAGCCGTCTATCCGAGAAATCGGACGTCGTTTCGACATCAAGAGCACAAAGACTGTATCGGAATACCTCCAGTCCCTGGCCGATAAGGGCTGGATTGAGCGAGACCCATCGCGTTCTCGCGGCGTGAAGCTGCTGGGCGTCGATCTCTCATCGGGTACGGTCACGGTGCCGTGCTACCAGGGCCGTATGGAGCCGGACTCCGCGGTCGATGAGTTCGAGCTGGACCGGAAGCTTGCAGGCGCGAGCGGTTCGTTCTGCGTCTCGATGTCCGGGGACAGCATGGAGGGCGCCGGCTTCCGCGATGGTGACCTTCTGCTTGCAGAGCCGATCGCCGTCGAAGATGTCGAGAATGGTGACACGATCGTGGCCGAGCTGAATGGTGTCCCGACCGTGAAACGCTATTTTCGCCGAGGCGAGGAAGTCGTGCTCGAGCCGGCAAACGTGAATTATCCGCCCACACTGGTGCGTGTGCCGTCCGAGTTGAACGTGATTGGCCGCGTGATCGGTGTCATTCGCAGACTGCGCTCGCCGGTCGGTGCAGCAGCAGTGGTTGCAGGCACAGAGACAATCTGACGCTCAACGCTGCACGCAATTGATTTGTGAATTCACACCGCCGCAGCCAGGCGATGCTGTCTGGATGCAGCGTGCATTCGAGCAGGCAAAAACGGCGGCTTCGATCGAAGAGGTACCGATCGGAGCCGTTGTTGTCATCAACGACGAGATTGTTGCCGAAGCGCACAACCTGACGCGCACGTTGCACGATCCAACCGGTCATGCCGAGATGATCGCGTTGCGGCGCGCTGCGG
>JBBQYT010000500.1:0-2736 GCA_038208385.1 Longimicrobiales bacterium
GCTTAATGAACGGCGATGTCACGGTCAGCAGCCGTCCGGGCGAGGGCTCGACGTTTACGCTCTGGCTGCCGTCCGATGGTGCTGCAACGGTCGCGGACCTGGAGCTTGCGATCACGAAGACGCCCGCCGCCGAGCGACCATTGGATCTCGACAAGGCCGGCCATGCAATCGTCCGTTCGCTCGATTCAATCGGCGGAGGTTTCCTGCGGCGACTGCGCAGCGACGCGCGCATTCCACGCAGTAACGGACTGACGGAAGTGCAGCTGCTGGATCACGCAGCCGCTTTCGTGACCGATGTCGCACAAACGCTGATCGTCATTGGCACCACCGAGGATCCTGCGGAGCTGCTGCGCGACAGCGGTGACATCCAGCGCGTGATTTCCGAGCGACACGGCGCACAGCGCCTGCGTCTCGGCTGGACCGAAGATGCACTGCGGCGGGAGTTCGAGATCCTGCGCGAGGAGATCGTCGAGGCAATGTCAGCGAGCGGCGTGAATCAACCCATCGCAGATGAATACGTGGCGCGTATCATCGGACAGGCGACGCGCACCTCCGTCATCGCATTCAAGTCCGCCCAAAATCAGGAGCGCTGACCCAACGCATCCAGCAGCTTCTGGTGGATGCCGCCGAAACCGCCGTTCGACATGATCAACACCACTTCGTTTCCACCGAGCGTATCAGACAACAGCTTGACGATCTTGTCGGGCTCCGGGATGTAGTCCGCAGTCTTGCCTTCCGCACGCCATCCATCCACGAGCTCAATGGGATTCATCGCCGTCTGCGATGTGTAGCGCTCCGGGTGAAAAAGACCCGCGAGCACGATGCGATCAGCGCCCGCAAATGCATTTGCATACTCCTGCTGAAACTCGCGCCGCTGCGCCGTGTAGCTGCGGGGCTCGAACACAGCGACGAGCGGACGTCCATTGTAGCGCTGCCGAACCGCGTCGATCGTCTCGCGCACGGCCGTCGGATGGTGCGCAAAGTCATCGATGACGGTGACGCCTGCGACGTCGCCCTTCACTTCGAGTCTGCGGCGCACACTCTGGAATGTCCTGAGACCTTCGCGCACGAGCGCGGGATCGGCGCCAATCGCATCAGCGGCAGCAATTGCTGCAATGCAGTTGCGCACGTTGAACGAGCCCGCGAGCGGCGTCTCGACCCGACCCCATTCCGCGCCGTTGTGAAGCACGGTGAAGCGCGTGACTTCGCGGTCGAAGCTGATGTCCGCCGCAGTCCACGTTGGCTTCCCATCGGCATCATCGCCCCCAAAACCAAACGACTCGATCGGCGCAAACGATTTTGGCGCGAGCGCCCGCACGATCGGTGAATCCCAGCCGGCCACGAGTGTGCCATTGCCGGGAACGAGATTGATGAACCGCGCAAAGGCGAGAGTGTAGGCCTCCTCGTCGCGGTAGATGTCTGCGTGATCGAACTCGATGTTGTTGACGATTGCCGTGTCAGGCAGGTAGTGCCACATCTTCGGGCCCTTGTCGAAGTACGCCGTGTCGTACTCGTCCGCTTCGATGACGAAATACTTCGAGTCGGTGAGCCTGAACGATGTGCCGAAATTTTCTGCGACACCGCCAATGAGAAATGATGGATTGAGTCCTGCAGCCTCGAGCAGCCACGCGAGAATCGATGTCGTTGTTGTCTTGCCGTGCGTGCCTGCGACAGCGAGTGAATGACGACCCTGGATGAACTCCTCCTTGATCACTACAGCCGCCGAGGTGTAGCGCAGCTTCTGGTTGAGCATCGCCTCGAGCTCGGGATTGCCGCGCGAAATCGCATTTCCGACAATGACGATGTCCGGATGCGGATCGAGATTTTCGGCCCGGTATCCCTCACGATAGGGGATGCCTTGCCCCTTGAGCTGGTCCGACATGGGCGGGTAGACGTTTTCGTCCGAGCCCGTCACTGTATGGCCGGCAGACTTGAGCAACCCCGCCAGAGACGCCATCGCCGTCCCGCCGATGCCAATCAAATGATAGTGTTTCGCCATTCTCGTCGTCCCGTAGCCGTCTGAAATTTTATGGAGAACACACGCACGCACCGCGCCGCGTCAATATATCGGCAGCAGGAGCCTTGCGTTGTAGTCGATTCCGGGCCGCTCAGCCGATAGCTCCGGGTTCCCGTCAGCTCCCGCGCCCTGCCGGTTGTTGAGAACGATGTCGTTCGCCATTTTCACAGCCCTCGTCCAGGTTGCAATGATTATAGGGAGGACAAGATGCGAAATGCGATAACCACGGCTGTAACAGCGGTTGCAGGAGCATGAGCCACGGGCGCTCGAAGACTTTGAGCGACTCGCTGCGCGCCGCAATGCAGACGAGCGGCTTCCAGACCCAGCCCAGCCCCGCCGCGCGCGACCAGCTGCAGAAAATCGTCGCCTCCCACGCCCAGGCACACGCGGCGCCGGACGTGACAGACATGCGCGACCTGCTGTGGTCCTCCATCGACAACAAGGAGTCGAAAGACCTCGACCAGATTGAATTTACCGAACGTATTTCAGGCGATGAAATCCTGATCCGCGTCGGCATTGCGGATGTCGATGCGTTTGTGCCGAAGGGTTCGCCGATCGATGCGGATGCTCATACCAACACGACGTCCGTGTATGCGGGCGGCGTGGTCGTGCCAATGCTTCCGCGCGAGCTTTCCGAAGGCATTTCATCGCTGGTCGAGGGCAGCGACCGCATGGCCATCATCATCGAGACGACGGTGTGCACCGACGGCATGTGCAAA
>JBBQYT010000501.1:0-2730 GCA_038208385.1 Longimicrobiales bacterium
CAGACACGAATCGGAATACGATGTGTTTGGTGCCGGCCATGCTGCGACGTCGATCTCGGCCGCGTATGGCATTGCGACCGCGCGCGATCTGAAGGGCGAGGATTTCGATGTCGTCGCAATCATCGGCGATGGCGCACTGACATCCGGCATCGCATATGAAGCGCTGAACAACGCGGGCAACACGGACACAGACCTGATCGTCATTCTGAATGACAACGAGATGTCGATCTCGCCGAACGTCGGCTCGATGCACAAGTATCTGACGCGTCTCGTTACGAATCCGCTGTACAATCGACTGCGCGAAGGCGTGAAGGATTTCATCCAGAAGACGCCTGCATCGATTGGCGATGTTGTCGAATCGCTTGCGGTCAAATTCGAGGAGAGCGCGAAGAACATGCTGATGCCGGGTACGCTCTTCGAGGAGCTCGGCTTCCGTTATGTCGGCCCGGTCGATGGCCACGATATGGACGCGCTGGTCGACACGCTGCGCCAGGTGAAGACGTGGAAGGGACCACGCCTCGTGCACGTGCGCACGCAAAAGGGCAAAGGCTACTCGATGGCGGAGGCCAATCCCGTCGTGTGGCACGGCGCAACGCCGTTCGACAAGATCAGTGGCGAGATGGCCAAGAAGAAGTCGGCGGTGCCGGCGTACACGAATGCATTTGGTAAAGGCCTGGTCGAGCTCGGAGCAAACCATCCCGAGATGGTTGTCATCACTGCAGCAATGCCGAGCGGCACAGGCACTGGCGCATTCGGCGATGCGTATCCGCATCGCTACTTCGATGTAGGCATCGCGGAAGGCCACGCCGTCACGTTTGCAGCAGGCCTCGCCACCGAGGGGATTCGTCCCGTCGTCGCGATCTATTCCACGTTCCTGCAGCGCGCCTACGACTCCATCATCCACGACGTTGCAATTCAGAATCTGCCCGTCGTTTTTGCGATGGACCGCGCCGGACTCGTCGGCAATGATGGTCCGACGCACATGGGACTGTACGACATCGCGTATCTGCTTGCCGTTCCAAACATGATCGTCACTGCGCCGAAGGATGGCGCAGAGATGCTCGCGTTGCTGCGCCTCGGCGTCGCGGAAGCGACAGGGCCGTTCTCGCTGCGCTATCCGCGCGACAACTGCCCAACGCCCGTGCCTGCACTGGACGAGATTCCTGACATCGAGTTCGGCACGTGGGAAACGCTGCGGCGCGGACAGGGCATCGCAATTCTCGCTGTCGGCACAATGGTACTGCCCGCGCTCGCGGCAGCACGCCTGCTCGAAGCAGAAGGCCTCGATGCGACGGTCATCAACTGTCGTTTCCTGAAGCCGTTCGATGAACAGACACTCGACTGGGTGACGAGCCGTCACACTGCGATCGTGACCGTCGAAGAAGGCACGGTTGTGAACGGATTCGGCGCTGCGTTGGCCGTGCACCTGAACGATGTGCAACGGCACACGCCGGACCTGCGCATCGACGTGCTCGGCGTGCCGGACCGTTTGTTCGAGCATGCAAACCGCGATGAGCAGCTGGCCGATGCCGGTCTCACGCCCGAAGGCATTGCGGCGCGTGCGCGCGCTCTCGCCGCGGATCGGCGCGTCGCGGCCCTTCGCGAGACGGCGTGATGAACGCCGTGTCCGCACCGCTCCGCACGATCGGAGTCGTCGGGCAGCCAACCTACAAAGGTCTCGACGACGCTCTGCGCACCCTCAGTGCGTTTGCCGGCGAACACTCGATTGCGCTGTGCGCGGAGGAGTCCCTTGCAGCAGCGCTGCCGAACGCGACACCCTTCGATCCTGAGCACCTCGATCTTCTCGTAACACTCGGCGGGGACGGCACGCTGCTGCGCGGCGCCCGACTCGTCGCTCCCCATCACAAGCCCGTTCTCGGCGTCAATCTCGGACACCTCGGCTTTCTCACATCGATCGCACCCGAAGAGCTTGATGTATCGCTCGAGCGCGTGATTGCGGGAGACTTCGATCTCGATGTGCGATTCACGCTGGACGCGCACGTCGCGGGCAGGGAAGGCCGCACCGGGCCGAGTTACGTCGCATTGAACGACGCAGTGCTCCACAAGGGCGGTTTCGCACGCGTGATACGCATCCGCATGTGGATGGGTGATGAAGAAGTGGCGACGTACAGCGCCGACGGTGTGATTCTGTCGACGCCGACCGGATCGACAGCGTATTCGCTGTCCGCCGGCGGTGCGATCGTCGTCCCAACTGTCGAGTGCATTCTCGCGACACCAATCTGTCCGCATACGCTTGCAGTGCGGCCGCTGCTCGTGCCTGCCTCAACGGTCGTGACCGTCGAAGTGCTATCGCCCAGCGAAGAGTTGATTTTGACGATCGACGGGCAGGAGGGCGAAGCGCTCCAGCCAGGTGATCGTCTCGTAGTTCGCCGCGGCGATGCGACCGTGCCGCTCGTTCGCTTTCAGGGCGAAAGCTTCCTTTCGACGCTGCGCCAGAAGCTCAACTGGGGCATCCAGCAGGTCAACGGCAAAACACACCGTTAGACGTCAGCCGCTTTTCCTATTGAACCGCCCTCCGTACACCGGGTATACTCGGGCATGCTGATCGAGCTTCGCATACAGAACTACGCCATCATCGAGCGACTGTCGCTTCGCCTCGAGACCGGCTTGAACGTGCTCACCGGTGAGACGGGTGCGGGCAAGTCGATCATCGTGGGTGCACTGTCATTGCTACTTGGCGAGCGCGCGTCTGCTGATGTTGTGCGTACG
>JBBQYT010000502.1:0-2728 GCA_038208385.1 Longimicrobiales bacterium
GGCGGCGTTCTAAACCGCACTTCGAGAGAGGAGGGCCAGCACCGTGATCCTGCACTGTACCTTCGAGGAGCTTTCGGCCCTGGATGCCGGCGCTCGTTCCGCCCTGGCCGCAGTCGAGCAGGGAGCAGGCGTCGTCGCTCCGCCGCGCGTCGTGGCGGATATAGAGCAGCTCATTCCGCGCCTTGAAGGCGATCTCGAGATCCAGATGCTCGCCGACCAGCAGAGTGTCGAGCGCGCGATCTCAAAGATTCTCTCGCAGCTTCGCGACAAGATGGACGCTGCTGTCATTCAACAGCACGCCGCAGCCGAAGAAGCGATCGTCGCCTACTTCGAGTATGCAAACGTCCTGACCGTTTACGATCGCGTGCGTCACATGGGCGCTGAAATGTCCGCGATGATCGAATTGATGACGGGTGCCGCACCGACTGAAGAGTCTGCGCACAGCATTACGTTCGAGAGCTAGAACGTCAGCGATTAGGGATTAGCGATTAGCGATTAGTTTGATCATCGCTTCTTCAGCATAGTGATAACATGAAACGCCCGGCCGCTTCTCAGCGCCGGGCGTTTTACGTTAGCGGCGAACAACTAATCGCTAATCGCTAATCCCTAATCGCTGACGTCAAGGAACAACCAGCGGGAACTGCCCCTCGCGATTCGCTGCCTGCAATGCGAACGCTGCCATCACAATCGCCGATTCCTTCAGCTCCGCTTCCGTATTGCGCTCGAAGAAATCCACATTCGTGTGGTGCAGTCTCACATCGTATCCGACGTAATCCTTTAGCGTATTGAATGCAGGGACCTTTGCAGCAATGAAGCTCAGGTGGTCCGTGTTGCCGATATGCTCGATGACGTTCCTGCGAGCACCCAGGTCCTTGAACGGCTCGAGCCACGTATCGAACAGCGCCTTTGCGGCAGGGTTCTGCTCCATGTAGAAACCATAGGTCATTCCCTTGCCCGGATCATCGTTCAAATACAAGACGATGTTGTCATGCGGCCCGGTCGTGTTCAGCAGGTGCTTGTCGACATACGCCTTCGAGCCGAGCAGCCCTTCTTCTTCACCGCCCCATATCGCGAGACGAATCGTGCGGCGCGGCTTCGTCCCGATCGCGTGCAAAACGCGCATCGCTTCTACGCCTGCGGCGACTGCATCTGCATTGTCCGTCGCGCCATTTGCCGCGTGCCACGAATCCAGATGCGCGCCAATCATCACGATCTGATCCCGCAAATCCGTCCCCGGTATCTCTGCGACGATGTTGTAGCCGTTCCTGTCGCTTTCATCGTAATGCGCGCGCACACCGACGCGCATCTGAACCGGAATACCAGTCTGGACCATGCGGACGATCATGTTGTACTGCTCACCCGCGACAACAACCGATGGCACTGCATCGTCCTGCGTGTTGCGATCTCCCGTCACAAAGATCGTTGCATCCTCGCCTGGACTCGGTCGCAACACGACCGCGGCGCCAAGCCTCTGCAGCAACGCAGACAACTCGCGCGCCGGCAATGCCCCGTCATTGCGCGGAGTCGCGGGCGCGCCGATCGTCACGTGCGCATCTGTCGCGGATGGCTGCAGACGATCCGCATCGATGAACGCCTTTCGCGCCGGCTGCGCCAGCACGATCGCACCACGTATGCGCGCTGCCATTGCGTTGATTTCATCGGCGCTCTTATCACCGATGTAAACCGGCACACCAGCGATTTCACCTTTCGTCGACGGCGTCCACGCTTCCGGATCACCAATCAGCCGCACATACCGCGGCACCGTCATCTCCAGCGTAAGTCCATCCAGCACCCAGCCCCGCCCGAAATCAAATGCCTCGACGTGCACGTTGGAGAGCCCCGCAGCAACCAGTTGTCCTTTCACCCAGTCGACCGATGCACGATAAGACGGCGTAGCCGTCAATCTCGGCCCAAACACGTCTGCGAGCGCCGAGTAGGTGTAGAGAACACGCGAGCGCTGGAGAGCTTCGGCTCTGATTGCTGCGTCGAAATTCTGCTGCGCACCTGCAGCGCTCGCGGTTAACGCGAGTAGGGTGGTGAGGAGAATCGGTTGCTTCATTGGGGCGCTCCCGGTGTTGCTGGCGTGTGGGTGCGTGCCGGCTCCTGACGCCTGAGACGTCAGGCGCACAGTCGAAGCGAACAACGACAGGCGCCCGAGATGAAAGAAGATCACCGTGTTGACCAAAGTTCAAACCACATTGTACTCCCCCACCTCATCGGCCCGAAAATCCCGCAGCCGCAACGGCGCAATATCGATGGTCCGAGCACTCCCGAGGATGATCTCCTCAGCAAGGAGCAACCCTGCGGCCGGTCCGTGCATGAGTCCGTGTCCGCTGAAGCCGGTGCATGCATAAAGGCCATCGACTTCGGGGAGTCTGCCGAGGATGGGTTGATCATCAGGCGTCACTTCGTACAGGCCCGCCCACTCGGCGCGAATTTCTGCAGTCTCGAGCAACGGGAAACGCTCGGCTGCGTTCTCGAAATGCGTGAGGCGCCACTCCTGATCGACAGTGATGTCGAAGCCGGGCTCCTGTGCATGATTCGACATGCCCGTCAGAATGCCACCGCTCTCGTAGTGGAAATACAACGAACGACCAAAGTCGATGACGAACGGAAAATTTCTGTCGACTTGCCGGAGCGCCGACGTGACCGCGATTTGTCGCTTGATCGGAACGACCGGCAGGTTTACACCCGCCATACGGCCCAGCTCACCAGACCACGCGCCAGC
>JBBQYT010000503.1:0-2724 GCA_038208385.1 Longimicrobiales bacterium
GGCCCGCATATGCGAACATGAACACGCCCCCGCACCAGAAGAGTCCGCCGGTGACGCGCTCACGCCGTGTAGTGTCAGCGGCGCGCAGTGCAACCGGCAGCAGCAGCATGATCATACCGACGATGAACACGCCCTTCGATACGCCGAAATACTCGAACCCTGGAATAAATTCGCGAATGGCGGGCGGCCGGCTCAGCAGGATGTTGTGGCCGAAGTTGAGTGCAAACACGCGCGGCCACGCGAGGCCGTACGGCGAAAGCATCCAGCCCACCACGAGCGCAGCGCCTGCGGTCGCCCAGCGGCGCAGGTTTTTCGAGACAAACAGAAAGTAGGCGATGGGTGTTGCGGTTATCGCATAGAAGATGTGTGTGTTGCACGCGAGTGCGCCGACGGCCGCGAGGGCGACGAGTCGCTGCCATGTAACTCCCGTGCGATTGATGCGTGCGGCGATGCCCCATGCGAGCGGTACGCACAAGAGCAGGAATTGTTGTGGTCGTATCGTGTGTGACACGCCCCACAAAATGGCGAGGTTGAGGCAGGCGAGTGTGAATCGAACGGATCGGCTCCAGCCGAATTCGCCGGCGGCCCACAGTGTGGCGAGTGCAGCAGCGCCGCAGAGTGCGCCCTCGAGCAGGTGGAGGCCGATCGGGCCGAACGCACGCAACAACGAATAGAAGACGACTTGTGCGAGCCACGAGTACGCGTAATACGGCTGACCTGCACGCGTCCACGCGAACGGCTCGATCCACGGCACTGCGCCGTGGTGTACGATCCATTCGCCGGTCGCGAGATGTTGGGCGAGGTCTGTTTCGTAGAGGGGTGCGAGCGCGCCGAGCAATGCTGCCAGTGGGACCAGCAGATACGGCAGCGCGCTGTGCAAGCGCGCTGCCTTCTCGTCTGTCAGTTGTCGCGTGTCGGTTGTGGCCACTACTTCATTCGGAACAGGTAGCTGAGCTTGACGAAGAACCCGTCGCTTGTGCGCCGCATGTCACGGAACGAATACGGCTGGTCCTCGTTCAGGCTGCTGCCGTACCCCGCAAAGATCACGGTGCCGGGTGTCGGCTGGTAGGAGAACAGGTAGTCCATCCGGAACGCATTCGAGTGCGTCGTCGAGGCCGGCAGATAGACGCCCTTCGAGTTTTTGATCACGATGGGAAGGTTCGTGCCGTCGTCATCGCGCAAATTGTCGGTGTACTGCGAGTCGTATTGTCCGACGACGCGGAAGAAGATCGGTCGCGACAGCTGATACTCGACCTTGAGGCGCGGCACCGAGCGTTTGGCTACCGTTGTGCCATCGCTTGCGCGACGGAACTCCTGGTACACATAGCGGCCGTTCACGCGCAGCTTCTGGTTCGGCCGCCAATCGAAGTTGATTGTCGGCAGAATTGTGAACGACTGTGACCACTCGTAGAAGTTTTCGTCCGGCCCGAATGCGACGTTGCCGCTCGCGGAGAACGTCGAGAACTGCGGCGTATTGAAGCTGACGACAAAATCCCAGTTGGTGATATTGTCGCGGGCATTCTGCCTGAATGGAACGTATTCCGTGCCGCCGCCAGTCAGCGGCTTCACGTAGAAGTAGTTGTTGTAAAGATCGAGTGGATAGCGGAACTTTTCGATATACATTCCGCCGCCGACGCGCCAGCCGCCGCGCAGTGTCATTGACGATGTGTTGTGGAACTTGAGCTCGGTTGCCTGACCGTCCGGGAAGTCATTGAAATACCACAGCGCATCAGGTGAAACCTGGTGGCTGAAGCTCTCGATGAAGTTGCCCTTCTTGCCGAACCATGTGAAGCGGTGGTTCAGGTTGATGTGCACGTCGTTGCCGCGACGAATGAAGCCAGCCGCTGTGAGAAAGTTGGGCTGAATGCCTGTGAACTGATAGCGCAAGCCAAAGTTACGGCCGTTTCTGTCGAAGTACGTATCCCAGAGCGCGCCGTCCTTGCGCGGATCCGTGCCGCCGCCGGTCAGACTTCCAACACCCTGGAAGCCGAACGTGTAAAGCTTCGCAAAGACGATGCGGCCATCAACACCGCCAACATGGTTGTAACGACTGCCATCGATCTTGTCCGTGTAGAGCAACCCAATGCTCGACTGTTTGCCAACGTCCTTCTTCAGGCGGAGGATATTGTAAATCGGATGATCCCCGGTCAGTGATTGCGAATCATCATCGGCACCAGACAGCAGACCGATGCCTACTCCCGCCGCTTTGCCGTTCAGCTTCACCGCGCCAACAGGCTGCACCAGGCGACGCGTATAGATCAGCGAGTTCGGTACCTCGAACTGCTCGGCACCCTCGAGGAAGAACGGCCGCTTTTCAGGAAACGAGATCGCGCTGCGCGGATCGATCGTGGTCTGCTGTACATCGGCCTCAACCTGCGAGAAGTCCGGGTTGATTGTGCCGTTTGCAGTCAGGTTGTTCGTGATGCCCCAGCGAGCGTTGCCACCCAGTACCGGCCGCGAGCTGTCATATGCGTATGCGCCGCCGGGCGCGACCGAAGGCGCACCATTGATCTTCGCAGTTGTCACCGGATTCAGGTCGAGCACGAGTCCGCGGCTCATTCCGTTCAGGCCGACGAGCTTCCCGCCCTGCGCGAGGAACGATGCATTTGCCCGACGCGCCGGCGTCCACGTGTCATCTGCGCCGGAGTGCTGCACACGACGCACGACGTTGATGCCCCAGTCCTGCACTTTATCCGACTGGTAACGCAGGCTCTTGAACGGAAT
>JBBQYT010000504.1:0-2718 GCA_038208385.1 Longimicrobiales bacterium
GGGTCGATGCGGGCTTCGCGGCGCTGCACCTCATCGACATCGATGCTGCGATAGGCACGGGATCGAATCGTGAGCTCGTGCGGAAGATCATCCAGGCCGTCGATGTTCCCGTACAGGTTGGCGGTGGTGTGCGGAGCGATGAAGCTGCGGAAGAGCTGTTCGACTGCGGCGCCACTCGTGTCATCGTGGGCACCCGCGCGGTCGAAGATCCGGAGTGGCTGTCTTCTCTGTCGGCGCGCTTTCCGGACCAGGTGATCGTTGCAGCCGATCTTCGAGGCGATGACGTCCTCACGCACGGATGGACTGCAGGCTCGGGCATCGACATCCGCACTCTGCTGACGCGCCTCGACCCGCTCGCGCTCGCTGCGATCCTGGTCACGGATGTCGGCCGCGAAGGCCAGATGATCGGCGCCGATGCAGATACATTCGGCGCACTCGCGCTTTCAACGCAGCACGCACTCATCGCCGCAGGCGGCATTGCACGCGTCGAAGACCTGCGCGAACTGGCGGACCGGGGTGTTGCCGGCGCGGTTCTCGGAATGAGCATTTACACGGGCGCGATCGATCCGCGCGCAGCCGCGCGGGAGTTCGCGATATGAGCAGCATCGTGCGCGAAACGGGCGAAACAACAGTCCGCGTGGACATCACTTCGAGGCCCGGCGCGTCCACAGTTACGACGACGGATGGCTTTCTGGACCACATGCTTCTGACGCTGGCGAAGTACGCCGGCATCACTCTGCAGGTGACCGCGACAGGCGATATGAGGCACCATCTGATCGAGGATGTGGCCATCACACTCGGTCTGGCCCTCAGGGAAGAAGTCCCCGCGACGTGCCAGCGGTACGGGGATAGCATAGTGGTCATGGATGAGGCCCTGGTGCAGGCCGCGCTCGATGTAGGCGGCCGGATTTTTTACCAGGGACCGCTGCCGAGCAACCTGTACGACCACTTCATGCGGTCGCTCGCGGAAAACGCAGGACTCACGCTTCACATTCGCGTGATTCGCGGTCGCGACCGGCACCATGTAGTGGAGGCGGCGGTGAAGGCGGTCGGGTTGGCGTTGCGAAAGGCGCTCGCGCCCGGCGATGCCATATTCAGCACGAAGGGGGCGGTCCGCGTGCAACGCCCGGAAAGTAGTTGATCCATGCTTCGTAAACGCGTGATCGTTTGTCTCGATGTTCGCGATGGCCGTGTCGTCAAAGGCACGAGCTTTGTCGGGCTGCGCGATGTGGGTGATCCTGTCGAGCTTGCTGCCCGTTATCAAAAAGAGGGCGCCGATGAAGTCGTCTTCCTCGATATTTCTGCATCTGCCGAAGGCCGGCGCACTCTTCTCGACGTCGTACAGCGCACTGCCGAACAGCTGTTCATTCCGCTGACTGTCGGCGGCGGGATCACTGAAGTCAGCGATATCGATGCTGCACTTCGCGCAGGCGCGGACAAAGTCAGCGTCAACACCGCTGCAGTGAAAACGCCCGAACTGATCGTGCAGGCTGCGGCGCGCTTCGGATCGCAGTGCGTTGTCGCAAGCATCGACGCGCGCATCGAGCGCAGACAGGTGGAAG
This sequence comes from Longimicrobiales bacterium, assembly GCA_038208385.1. Lineage (GTDB taxonomy): Bacteria > Gemmatimonadota > Gemmatimonadetes > Longimicrobiales > RSA9 > JBBQYT01. Next base: position 1,563 of record JBBQYT010000504.1, read on the forward strand.
TCGCAACGCGCGGCATGGAGCCCGGTGAAGTCCAGCTTGGCTTGGGTGCAACCGCAGGCTCATGGTATCGCGTGTTCACGCACGGCGGCCGCACTGCAACGGATCTCGATGCGACTGCATGGGCAATACAATGCGTGTCCCTCGGTGCGGGCGAAGTGCTCGTCACCAGCATCGATCAGGATGGCCAGCGCAACGGCTACGACCTCGAGCTCACGGGCCGCATTGTCGAAGGGGTCGGTGTGCCGGTGATTGCGAGCGGCGGCGCCGGTAAGCCCGAACATCTCGTCAGTGCATTCAAGCTTGCCGGTGCAGATGCAGCGCTCGTCGCTGGCATCTTCCACGACGGTACGTACACGATCGCACAGGTGAAGCGCGAGCTGACGGAAGCGGGAATTGCCATCCGCGGTGACAGCCAACCTCTGATCGACGCGACATGACTCCAGTCTCCATGAGCTCGCTGCTCGAGTTCGCCGTCGACATCAGCTGGCGCGCGGGGCGCAGTACGCTCGCGCATTTCCAGACTGACGTGACACGCGAGCTGAAGGCGGATGACTCGTACGTCACGATCGCCGATCGAGAGTCCGAGCGCATCGCGCGCGAAATGATTCAAAAGCATTTTCCAGGCGATGCAATCCTGGGCGAGGAGATGGGAGAAGAGGGTGGCGGTGCGCGGAGACGGTGGGTCATCGATCCAATCGATGGCACGTTCTCGTTCGTGCACGGCGTGCCATTGTACGGAGTGCTGATCGGTGTCGAAGAAGACAACGAAGCTGTGGTCGGCGTGCTGCACTTCCCTGCACTCAACGAAACAGTGTACGCTGCGCGCGGTGAAGGCTGCTGGTGGAACGGCCGGCGCGCGCTTGTCTCTCCATGCGACACCTTCGACAGCGCACTGATCCTCACGAGCGAAGTGCTCGATCCGAACGCTCCGCGAACCGTCGACTGGAACCGCCTGCGCGGACGCGTACGTCACGCACGCACGTGGGGCGACTGTTACGGCTATGCACTCGTTGCAACCGGCCGTGCGGAAGCAATGCTTGATCCCATCGTCAATTTGTGGGACACGACCGCGGTGCGGCCTGTCATCGAAGAAGCCGGTGGCGTATTTACAGACTGGAACGGCGCGCCCAGCCACAGAAACGGCAGCGCAGTCGCA
>JBBQYT010000505.1:0-2701 GCA_038208385.1 Longimicrobiales bacterium
AAAGCGGCGCTGGCAATCTTGCCGGCGCCGTTTCGCTTTTCGATCCCGCACGCACCACCCACCACCCACAACGCATTGGCAGTTTACATGCCACTCACCACGCATTGGCAGTTAGCGCAGTAGCAGTTCCCTAGGGACGCACGATCTCCCGCTCTGTGCAGTACCCCCGGCAAACGTCGTATCTCGTTTCGTAGGGCCCCAGGGCCGGCAGGCTGATCGTAGCCGGGTACGGACTGGTATCCTGCGCCCCGCGCGCCCAGGCGACGTCCCTGCGCGTGTTGCGCTCGTCTGCCCTCGCCATGACTTCGGAGTTCTGCTGGTCTCTCGAGCGTCCCGCCATGATGCCGGCTCCTGAGTTCTGACAACAAAAAAGGCGCTGCCCCCAATAGGGAGTCAGCGCCTTCGCAACGTCGAGCGGAACGACCCGCGTCCAACGTCAGTTATGATAGCGGAAGCGGAGTCCCGGGGCAATCCCCGGGCGGGCCAAGCAGGACGGGTCGGCTTGCTTGGGACGTCCGTTCGAGCCATTTTCCCGCGCTCAGACCCGGTGCGGCTTGGAGTTGTGCCGCCTGCCAGAAGCAAAGGCGAGAACAGAATTTATGGGTACGGTCCCGAGTGCGGAGGCGCGTCCGGCCGAGAGTCCCGAGCACGTGAGCAACACCGAGCAGGGCAAGCCCGTAACGTTCCTCGAGGCGATTCGCGAGGCGCTCTGGGAAGAGATGGACCGGGATGACGCTGTCTTCATCATGGGTGAAGACATCGGCGCCTATGGCGGTGCATTCAAGCTGACGGATGGTTTTCTCGCGCATTTCGGCGAGGAGCGTGTGATTGACACGCCGATCAGCGAGACGGGCTTTACGGGTGCCGCGGCAGGCGCCGCCCACATGGGAAGACGTCCCGTCGTCGAAATGCAGTTCATGGACTTCGTGTCGTGTGCTTACCAACCGCTCACGAACTACATAGCGACGTCGCGGTGGCGCGGAAGCGGCTCGGTGCCAATGGTCGTGCGCGGTCCCGTCGGCGGCGGTGTGCGCGGCGGTCCGTTCCATTCGCAGAACCCGGAAATGGCGTTCTTTCATACGCCCGGACTCAAGATCGTCTATCCTGCAACTGCGCTGGATGCAAAGGGCCTGCTGAAGGCTTCGATTCGCGACAACGATCCCGTGCTCTTCTTCGAGCACAAGAAGCTGTATCGCGCGCCTGCACTGCGCGAAGTCCTGCCGCAGGAGGATTACGTCGTGCCGCTTGGAAAAGCGCGGATTCATCGCGTGGGAGCGGATGTCACCATCGTCACCTACGGTATGATGGTGCACGAAAGCCTGAAGGCGGCCGAGGAGCTGGCCAGCCAGGATGGCATCGACGTTGAAGTGCTGGACCTGCGCACGCTCGTGCCTCTCGACGAGGATGCTATTGTAGAGAGCGTAAAAAAGACGAGCCGTCTGCTGATCGTGCACGAAGACACGCGCACCGGCGGTATTGCAGGGGAGATTGCGATGCGCGTGAGTGAGCGCGCATTCGAGTGGCTCGACGCGCCGATCCTGCGCGTCACTGCGATCGACACACCGGTTCCGTATGCAGGCGCAGAAGAAGACTATTTCCTGCCTCAGTCGAGCGACATCACGACTGCGTGCAGATACCTCGCGAAATACTGACAACAGTTCTGACAATCGACACGACGGAGTGAGCAGAATGGCTCGAATCGAAGTTCCGATGCCGCAGATGGGCGAGTCCATTGCGGAAGGCACCGTTTCCAAGTGGATGAAAAAAGTCGGCGATGAAGTCGCGCGCGACGAGCCACTGCTCGAAATCTCCACTGACAAGGTTGACGCCGAGATTCCCTCGCCCGCAGCGGGTGTGCTCGCCGAGATCACCGTGGAAGCCGGCAAGACTGTCGAAGTCGGTTCCGTCCTCGCCTACATCGAGACCGAAAAGGGCGCGACCGTAACTGCCGCCAGGCCGGCGCCCGCGGCCGCTCCCGCTGCTGCCGCTGCAGAAGCCGCACCTGCCGCTGCAGAAGCCGCACCTGCACCGCCAGCCTCGCAGAGCAGCGCGCCCCCGCCGAACCCATCGGAAGTTGCAGCGGAAGGCACCAGCAACGGCGCCGGGCATGCCGAGACCGCAGAGGAGCGCCTGCGTCGCCGCTCTACGCCGCTCGTGCGCAGGATCGCATCAGAGCACGACGTCGACATCGGCCAGGTCGAGGGCACCGGCCACGCAGGCCGCGTGACGAAGCAGGACATCATCTCGTATCTCGATACGAAGGAAACTTCGGAGGGTGCACCAGCGCCGGCCGCTCCGCAGCCTCCAACGACGCAGCCGCGCACACCCGCTCCGGCAGGCGGCGGTGCATTCAGCGCGGACGAGCTGTGGAAGACATTCTACGGACAGGTGAAGCATCCGGAGTTCGCGGTGCGCGAGCATGATCGTCTCGTGCCGATGGACCGCATCCGTAAGCTCACTGCGGATCACATGGTGCGCGCAAAGCGCATCGCGCCACACGTGCACTCGTTCATTGAAATCGACTTCACGTCGGTCGATCGCATCCGCAAGCAGAATGCAGCGCGGTATGAAGCACAGGGCGCGAAGGTCAGCTTCACTGCGTTTGTTGCGTGGGCGTGCGCGCAGGTGCTGCACGAGTTCCCGACCGTCAACGCAACAATTTCCGGCGACAACATTCTGTATCGCGGTGACATCAACCTCG
>JBBQYT010000506.1:0-2692 GCA_038208385.1 Longimicrobiales bacterium
ACGGGTGCGCTGCGTGCGCCGGGGAGCAATGCACTCGCATTCGTGATGCAGTCGTTCATCGATGAGCTTGCAGTTGCGGCGCACATCGATCCGGTGCAGTTCCGGCGCAATCTGCTTGCGGGCGGACAGACGGATGCCGCGTTGAATGCAGAGCGCATGCGCGGCGTCCTGGATCTGGTGGCTGACAAATCCGGCTGGGGCAAGGCACATATGCCGCGCGGGTCGGGGCGCGGCGTCGCCTTCCATTTCAGTCATCGCGGATACTTCGCGGAAGTTGTGCACGTGACTGTGAGGCGGACGGGTGAGCTTCGCATCGACAAGGTCTTCGTTGCCGGTGACATCGGCAGCACGATCATCAATCCGTTGAATGCAGAGCACCAGGCACAGGGTGCAGTGATCGATGGATTGTCGCAGGCGATTGGTCAGGAGATCACGTTCGAGAAGGGCGCGGCGGTGCAGAACAACTTCTACGACTACCCGCTCATGCGGATCTCGAAGGCGCCGCCATCGATCGAAGTGCATTTTCTGAAGACGGACTTTCCACCGACCGGCCTGGGCGAACCGTCCCTGCCGCCGGTGATCCCGGCACTTTGCAATGCGATTTTTTCGGCGACCGGGAAGAGAATTCGCTCACTGCCGCTGTCGAAACATGACCTGCGATGGGCGTAGTACGCGGGGAGATGCGCGCTGGTCGGTTTTATGCGGAAGGTTGGAAATGGTTGATGATGTTTTGTGCCGATGCCAGGCTGTGTGGAGGAAGCGTTTGAATCGTTCGAGGACAGCTGTCCTTGCGACATTTTTCGTTGCTGCGGGTTGCAGCGGAGACTCGGGTGGCAGCACCACCACGCCTCCCGACAAGACTGCGTGCGGCACCGGCGGTACGGTGCAGCTGGCAGTGTTGCAGGCAGCAACAGTCGACTGCTCGGTCGGAACGACAGTGACGCTGCAGGGGGCCGGTGCGAGCTACATCGTCGTGCCGCAGCTCGCGACGTATGGCGAAGCGAACCGTGCGACGCCGTATGCGCTCAGCGCAGATGGTGCGAGCACATCAGCTCGTGAGAGCGAGTCGACAGGCATTGTTCCAGCCAACCTGAGCGCAGCGCGGTTCTCTGTCGATGCAGCGGCGCTGGACGGAAGTCCGAAGCCGGGTGCGCGCCAGCGTTCATTCGATGCAGCGCTGCGCGCGACAAGCAGGACTGCACCGCGCAGTGCATGGAGTGGCGCGGGAGTTCAGACTCAAGGTGCTGTTGCGTCTGCCAGGAAGTCTGGACAGACGCCGCCACTCGGCAGTGTACGGGGCTTCTCAGTGTTGGCGAGCAATGATCCGCACGTGTCCGCGTTCAAGGACGTGGCAGCAAAGCTTGCATATGCGGGCGACAACATTTTGATCTACACGGACACGTCGGGCGCGTCGACTGGTTTTACGCAGGCCCAGATGAATGACTTTGGTTATCTGTTCGATCAGGTTCTGTACAACCTGGATGTGACGACGTTTGGTGCGGTTTCGGACATCGATCAGAACGGCCGCATGCTGGTTCTGTTGTCGCCGGTCGTGAATGCGCTTTCGCCCGCGGCTCAGTGCAACAATGCGGGGTACGTCGCAGGATTTTTCAATCCGTTTGACATCTCGTCGAAGACTGCGAACTCGAATCAGGGCGAAGTCTTTTACGGACTGGTCCCGGATCCCACGGGCAAGTTCAGCTGCTCACACACGGTGAGCTCGGTTGGCACTACGCTGCCTGGAGTGTTCCTGCACGAGATGCAGCACATGATCAGCTTCTCGCAGCATACCGTCGTGCATTCCGGCTCACAGGAAGAAGGCTGGCTGGACGAAGGTCTTAGCCTGATTGCCGAGGAGCTTGGCTCGAAGTATTACGAAGACAAGTTCCCGGCGCCGACGGGACGCTCGAATCCGGGCCTGCTTTTCCCTGACTCTGCTGCGCTGTTCATCCTCGGTGACATCGTCAACTCGTATGCATACCTGCTGAACCCGGATGTGTACGCGCTCACGCTCGCGGTCAGTGGCGATGTGGGTCTGGAGTCGCGCGGCGGCGACTGGTTGTTGCTGCGGTACCTCGGTGATCAGCAAGGCTCGGATTTCTACAAGCGTCTGGATTCGAACACGACTGTTGGCATTGCGAACGTTGAGTCGGTGACGGGTCGCAAGTTCCAGTCGCTTTTCGGCGATTTCAGCCTCGCCCTCTATGCGGACAGCATTCAGGGCGTAGCGCGGTCTTCGGTTCCGTCAGCCAATCGTTTCAGCTCGCGCATCCTGCGCCAGATGTATCAGTCGCTTTACAATGGATCGTCGAGCAGTGATGTGCCGCGTGCGTTTCCGCTACTGCTGAAGACGCTGACATCGAAGGCGGCCTCAGCGACGCTGAATCCCGGTGCAATGGGCTTCTATCGCCTGACAACGGGATCGGGAGCGACCACTACAATCACGTTCAGCACGATCTCAGGCGGACGCATGCCGGCATCGCTCCGGCCGCAGCTGACCATCTTCAGGCTCCCGCCAGGCGTATAGGAATCTGTCGAGCGCGCCTAGCCGCCCGACCGGTTCGCGTTCTGGCGCATCACATCCAACATTCGTCGCGCCTGTGGGTTTTTCGGATCGAATTCGAGTCCGCGCTCGAGTGCGGCGGCGGCTTCTTTGAACCTGCCCGCGTTCGAGTACGCGTTCGCGAGCACG
>JBBQYT010000507.1:0-2685 GCA_038208385.1 Longimicrobiales bacterium
TTCCACTCCGCATTCTGTCCGATGTGGCAGTTGCCGCACGCCGGCAGGTTCTTCACCGTATCCGACTTGCCCACGAAATTCCCCGCAGCCGGCGGCGGAGTCGTGAAAATCGGACGATCCACGAAGACCTGCTGATGATCCACACACGATGTCGCTCCCAGGGCGAAAAGAAGCACGGCCCAGGACAGGCTTTTTCTCCAAGCGGACAAAACCATCGCCTACCTCCTTAATCCAGAACCCATCCAGCGCATCGCACTCCTCACCGCGATATAACATGGCCGATAGCAAGGGCCGAGAATGTCGGGCACTGGCGGAACCTGTGTAGGGAAGCTCCTGACTCTCGGGGACCGGTGCCGGCATTGCCGGTGGGAGACCGTGTAGCTCAGGGAGCTGGCGTCGGCGCGGGCGAGTCGGATAGCAGGATGCGCGCGTCGACAGCCACGACAGTGCCGTCTACGGCGACGAGCGGGTTGATGTCGATCTCTCGTATTTCTCCGCACGCAATCGCGAGTGCACTCAGCCGGACGAGGACTGAAGCGAGCGCATGGATGTCGACAGCACTCTGACCGCGCAGCGCCTCGAGCATGCGCGTCCCGCGTATGTCGTGGATCATCTCCACCGCCGCTGCACTATCGATGGGCGCAATTCGAAATACAACATCCTGGAGCGCTTCCGCGAATATTCCGCCCAGGCCGAACATCACGAGCGGTCCGAACACCGCGTCTCGCGACACGCCGGCGATCAGCTCGCGACCCTTTCCCACCATGTGCTGAATGAGGACGCCATCGACATGCGCTTCAGGCGCAGCGCGCCCGACGTCCTGCATCATCTGATCGAAAACGCTGCGCACTTCCGCCTCACCGTTGATTCCGAGTGCGACGCCATTCACCTCGGTTTTGTGCAGAATTTCCTCTGCGGCGATCTTCATTGCGACGGGAAACCCCAGCGCGACAGCACTCGCAACGGCCTGATCCGCATCCTGCGCAATGCGCGCACTCACGCCGGTGATGCCGATCGCATCGAGCACTGCGAGCGCCTGGACCTGCGACAGCCGGTTGCTGCCGCGACTGCGCACGCCGAATACGATGTCGTTGACTCGCGCAATATCGATTGCGGGCGGCGCAGCCCTCTCGCGATCCCGCTGTTTCTGTTGTCCGTGATGAAACAGCGCGGCAAGTGCACGTGCCGCCGATTCGGGAAATACATATGCAGGAATTCCCGCATTGCGCAGATCCTGGCGGCCCTGCGGCAGCCCCTCGAGGCCCATCAGAACTGCAATCACGGGCTTGTCACCGGAAGCTTCGCGCGCTGCGCAGATTGCTTCCGCCACGTCCTCCTGTCGGACGCCGAGCGGCGGGACGAAGATCGCGATGACGGAGTCCACGCCGGGATCGTCGAGCAGCGCCTCGAGGGCACCGCGATACGTCGCCGGTTTTGCCGATGCGATCATGTCGAGCGGATTCCGGAGCGACGCCTCGTCCGCCAGCTGAGGGGCGAGGCGTTGCACCGTCTCGGGCTGAAGCTCGGGCAGCTGAAAACCCGCAGCCTCCAATGCATCAGCGGCGAGAATACCGGGTCCGCCGGAGTTCGTCAGCACGGCCGTCCTGCGCGACGCGGGCAGTGTGCGTGCGCTGAATGCCGCAGCCATGTCGAACATCTCCTCGATGGATCCGGCGCGCAGCACGCCCGCCTGCTCGAGCATGCCTGCGACGACGATGTCGTTTGCAGCCAGCGCTCCCGTGTGCGACGCTGCAGCGCGGGCGCCGGTCTGTGAGCGCCCGGACTTGAGCACAATGATGGGTTTGCGCGCCGTTATGCGGTTTGCAATTTCCAGAAACCGTTTCGGGTTTCCAAAATTTTCCGCATACATGAGGATGATTTCGACGCTGTCATCGCTCTCCCACTCCAATAGCACATCGTTTCCGCTCACATCCGCCTTGTTACCTACGGATATGAACTGTGCAAAGCCGAGTCCGTATTCGCGCGCGTAGTCAAGGACGCTGAGCCCGAGCGCTCCGGACTGGGAGACGAAGCCGATCGATCCGCGCGGCGGCGTTACCGGCGCAAACGTCGCATTGAGATTCACGTTGGGGTCGGTGTTGATGACGCCGAGGCAGTTTGGTCCAACCATGCGCATGCTGTAGCGGTGCAGGGTCGCGAGCAGAGCGACCTCGCGTTCGCTTCCGGCCTCTCCGACTTCGCGAAAGCCGGCTGAAATCACAATCAGTCCGCGCACGCCGGCTTCACCGCATTGACCGACGACGTCGCACACGGCTTCCTTCGGCACACACACGACGGCCAGATCCGGTGCTTCCGGTATGTCGCGCAGCGCTCCGTATGCGTGAATGGAGTGAATGGCCTGCGCGTATGGGTTCACCGGATAGACAGCACCTGTGAAGCCATGCGTCACGAGATTCGCAACGATCTGATGTCCAATCGTACTCTCATTGCGCGATGCTCCCACCACGGCAACGCTTCGTGGCCGGAGTATCGCATCCAGACCGTTATTCTGCGCCAGGATTTTTCACCGCGGAGAAGGACTACGCTGCGGATGCCAGCCGGCGATCCACAGGAACGGAAAACACGAATGTACTGCCCTCACCCAATCTGCTGTTGACCCAGATCATACCACCATGTGCTTCTACAATCCCGCGCGAAATGGCGAGGCCGAGACCGGCGCCGGCG
>JBBQYT010000508.1:0-2680 GCA_038208385.1 Longimicrobiales bacterium
CTGCACTGGCGCCGCTGACGCAACACTACCTGCGTGCGGAGCCGAACGAAAAGCCGAGACTTCAAAAGGAAATCACAGCGGCAGAAAAGACGCTGGCTTCGGCATGGCTCGATCTCCTGGAGGAAACGCTCTCCCACACACTGCGCGAGCAGCGCAGCTACGTCGCAACCACCGATTTGTTTGGCGAGGCGCCGCTGGATGCCGCAACGGTACAGGCGGAGTGCAATGCCCTTGACCGTCGCATCGAGGAGATTGTGGCGCTTCGCAAATCGCTCACGAAGAGCGGCGCGCTGCCGTTTTTCAGCTTTCCAATTCATTTCGCCGAAGCTAGCGCGGGGTTTGACCTGGTGGTTTCAAACCCCCCGTGGATTCGGTCGTCGCGCTGGCCACCCGAAATCGCGAAGCTGCTGCGCAAAACGTATCGCGTCTGCAATGGCAGCTGGTCCGTCGCATCGAAACTTACTAATTCGCCGGAGGCGATGGGTCAGCAGGTCGACATGTCGCTGCTGTTCCTCGAGCGGTCTGTGGACCTGACCGCCGACGACGGTACGCTTGCGATGCTGTTGCCCGCCAAAACCGTACGCTCGCTCTATGGAGCGGGCGCACGACGCATGCTGCTGAAAGAGGCGCAGGTGACGTACCTCGAAGATCACAGCCTGGACCAGCGGTCGATCTTCCACGCGGATGCATTTACAGCGGCAGTAGTCGCAACAAAGAAGAAGTCCATTGTTGAGGCGACGGATTCGCGGGTTCACGTCGAGATGCTGCGGCGTGGTGTCGACAACCTCACGTTTACGCTGGAGCGATCCGAGCTGTCGCTGTTTTCGGGAGACGTCGCCTCGCCGTGGCTGATCGTTCCGCCGGACGTGCTCGATGTGCTACGACGCATGCAGCAGGCAGGTCCGCCGCTCGCTCACCAGAGTGACCTGCGCGTGCGGCGCGGCGTATTCACAGGCGCCAATGAAGTGCTGCTGTTCGATCGCGTCGAAACAAAACTGTCAGGCCTGAGTCGGGTTCGAACGGAGGCAGCCAGCGGGCTCACCGGCGATGAAGCGCACATCGAGACCAGCTCACTGCGAGTGGCAGTGCGTGGTCGCGGAGTCAGTGCGTGGTCGTATGCGTCAGATCGACACGTGCTCTGGCTTTACGACGACGAAAGCTGCGCGCCAGTGCGCGCTCCCACCCGCACAGCGCGTTTTCTTGCGCGTTACGCGGACACGCTCGAGTCGCGCACAGGCTGGAAAGCGACAATGGCGCGCGGGAGCATCTTTCGTGTTACTCCCGACCTGCTGACGCCCAAAATCGCGTGGCAGGACCTCTCCGATAACCTGAACGCGGTTGCACTGCCTGCACGCGCACGCATGGGCGATGGCGTCGAGCGCGCGCTTGTTCCTCTCAACACCGTCTACTTCATCCCTGCTCCATCCGACGACCTTGCCCTCGTACTGGTCGGAATTCTGAACTCGCTTCCAGTGCGCACGTTTGCGCGCTCGATTGCCGAGCGCGCCAAGGATGCGCGCTTCCGATTCTTCGCGTGGGTTGTGAGCGTTCTGCCGTTGCCGGCGGCGTGGCGGTCCATGCATGCGACATCAACGATCCTGCGCCTCTCACGCGACGCGCATTCCGCGGGCGTAATCACGCCGGCACAACAGACAGAGCTCGATTGCGCAGTCGCCGGATTGTATGGGCTCAACATTGCTCACATCGAGACGCTTGCGCGCTTCGACCGATGGCTGCGCGGCCAGCGATGAACGCACGGCTGCTCGACGACGAAGCGCGCGGAATCCGGTCAACGCTTGCGACGCTCCTGCCAACTGCATCGCACGCAGATTTCGCGGTTTCGCGGATCCGCCTGGGCGCGCTCGACCTCACGCCTGCAGAAGTCGGCACCATGCGGTGCCGCGTACTGCTCGGCCGTCTGGAAGTCGATTCGCTGGAGTTCGTCGCCAACAAATACGACATGACCGAGAGAGCGACAAACCTGAACGCGCTCATCGCCTTTGCGCGAAGCGGGCGTCTGCGCGTGCGCGTGTGCTGTCTCGAAGAATGGAGTCCTGATTTCTCAGTGATTCACACGGGCACGGGCAAGGCGCGCGCATCCATGACGCTTGTCGGGTCTCACTACTTCGCGCGGCCACCGATCTCGGGCCCGGCATTCACATGCCTGCTTCCCGGTGGAGATTCCGCACTCCTGGCAGCGCGTCGGTTCGAGTCGATCTGGCGGCGCGGGTACGATGTGCTTCCCGTCATCGTCCAATCGCTCGAGCAGCTTCGCAATGGAATTCAGATCAGCATCACCGCGTGACGTCGCATTGAGAATGCTGCATGCGACATATGGCGGAATCCCGACGGACCGGCCAGGCACGAGCGCGGTTCGGCTGTCTGCATTTCAGGAGGACGCAGTAGCAATCGCCTCGACAATCATCGGGCGGCGTGGCGGCGTCATCGTCGCCGACAGCGTTGGACTCGGCAAGACGTTCATCGCGCTTGGATTGATCGAACGGGCGCTTTGCTCCGAGCAGACAGTGATTGTCATCACGCCGGCATCGCTCCGCCGCGATTGGCACCGCCACCTCATCGCAATCGAAGAGGCGAGGTCTGCCGACGCACAGTCCGATGGACGAATACGGTGGCTCTCACACACACGTCTCAGCCGCATGGGTCCGGCAGCATCGGTGTT
>JBBQYT010000509.1:0-2679 GCA_038208385.1 Longimicrobiales bacterium
CGCGATGTCGGCACAATCAACGAGCTCGTCAAAGTGCGTCGCATCCTGCGGATACATCGCGATGCCCATGCTCACTTCAAGCTTGATCGAGTGCTCGTGGATCTGGTACGGCCGCGCAATTGTATCGCGCAAACGACGCACCACGCGGCCGAGCGCTTCCTCGCCGGCAACTTCGGTGAGCAGAATCATGAACTCATCGCCGCTGATGCGCGCCAACGCATCCGTTTCACGCAGGCTCTGCTTCAATCGTTCGGCAACGTTCTTTAGAATCTCATCAGCCACGCCGCGTCCAAGCGTTTCGTTCACTGACGCAAAGCGATCGAGATCCATTGACAGGAGCGCAGCCGTATGCCCGTGGCGGCGGGCGAGGCCGAGCGCCTGGCGGGCTCGCTCGCGGAGCAGACGCTGACTCGCGAGTCCCGTGAGCGGATCGAAATACGCGCGGTTCTCGAGCTCGCCCTCGAGGCGCTTCCGCTCGCTGATGTCGCGACCATTCGCCACGTAGTGCGTGATCGTCCCTTCCGCATCGCGAATCGGAACGATCACTTCCTCAGAGTGATACAGATCGCCGCTCTTCTTGCGATTGATCATCTCCGCGCGAAAAACCCATCCGCCACGAATCGTATCCCAGAGACGCTGATAAAACTCGGGACGATGTTTTCCGGACTTCAGCAGCCGCGGCGTGCTGCCGACGGCCTCCGCACGCGAAAAGCCCGTCACAAGCTCGAACGCCGTGTTCACGTACTCGATCACACCCTCTGCATTCGTGATGATCACGGAGTCCTGCATGTGCTTCGTCGCTTCCGCGAGGCGGTTCAGCAGCGCGTCATCGCGCCGGCGAACCGTGATGTCGCGAACATTGAGCACGATGGATGGCGCGCCCTTGCCCTCGGGAACACTCTGCCCCCAAACCTCGAAGGTGCGCGCAATCGCGTCGACGTGCACGTCCACATCCATCGACATCGTGCTGCCCGGAAATGCCGTCAGCTTTGCCAGCGCACTCCGCAGCGCGCCCGGATCCTTCGGGTGTAGTACATCGATGAGGTCGCGCTTTTCACGGCGCAGAGATGCAAGCGCCAGGACGCGCTCTGCATTGTCGCTCAAATAGCGTACGATGCCGTCCGGACCGAGCACGATGGTCACCGTAGGGCTGTACGCGTCCGCAAGCGACCGCAATGCCGATTGACGCCGGATAGTGGGCATCCACGCCATCAGACGAGCGTTCCGGTTGCAAAGGGTCGGTGCAGTACAGGGGACACCAAAAGGCGTACCCGCAATTCGGACGTTGTCATCATCCTTTGTCGGTACCTGCTGTTGAAATCGCGCCATGGCCGGCGCATACGGCTGGGCCAGTATCCGTTTCGACCGCTGGGGCCGGGCCGGCAATCGGCAGAGAGATTTAGGGGCGAAACAGAAGAAATTTTATAGCGAAATGATTGCTGGTGCAAGGACTACGTAATCGGAGTGTACAAAAAATCCGGTTTTGGTAAGCGCTTGAGCAAAGGGGTACACCGTCATTGGTCCATCCTTTGCAGCGCTCGCGATGCGAACATCACTGGACGTACTTCCGGAGAAATACATGTTGCGCAAGAAGCAGTCGGGGCTCGGCTCCAAGAGCATGTGGGCGCTAGCGATAGGTGCGAGCGTCGGACTTGCCGCCGGGTTGGTGATAGCGGCACGGAGTGGACTTTTCAGTCGTGGTGGGGGTGGTAAGCTGGACCGGGCGCTGACGTTGATGGAGGAGCAGATCGTCCAGCTCCTGAGCTTTGACTCGGTCCTCGGGCAACGGGCGGTTGAGGTGGCGGCTCTGGCACCTGGGATTGTCGAGCTGACGGGAACGGTCGACTCGGAAGAGGAGGCCCATCGGGCTGTCGAGCTGGCGCAGCGGGCCCATGGTGTCCGTACCGTGCTCAATCGGATCGAGGTCGGAGTGAACGAGACACGCCTTGCGAGGAACAGCCGGCGGTTTGGTGCATCAGTCGGAGACCGGCCGCCCCAGTTCGGCGGCATGAGCGCGGGCATTGGCCGTCGTCGGCAAGGCATGGAGACGGAGCCTCCCCAGCATGATGACCACGCCGACATGTTGACGAAAGCTGCGGACAAGGATGCGGTAATCGATCTGGATTAATATCGCCTGGCAGATTGATTTGTGTTTTACTGCGCCCCGGGTTCGCTCGGGGCGTTCTTTTTGACAGGCGCAAAGTTGACCACCCTCCGAAGGGGCGCTTAACTTTGTCGTTTACGCCGACGACCAACGGAAAATGACAGAACCGCTTTCAACTCAATACGATCCCCGTTCGATCGAGGGTCCGCTCTACCACACGTGGGAGGAGCGCGGGTATTTCCGCGCGGATGCCAAACGCGTGCTCGAGGGCGGCGAGAAACCGTTTGTGATCGTGATGCCGCCGCCGAACGTGACGGCGGTGTTGCACACGGGTCATGGCCTGGGTGGGACGATTCAGGATGTTCTGACGCGGTTCCACCGGATGCAGGGAGCGCCGACGCTTTGGCTTCCCGGCACCGACCACGCGGGCATCGCTACGCAGAACGTCGTCGAACGCATGCTTGCAAAAGAAGGACTCACGCGTTACGACCTGGGGCGCGAAAAATTCGTCGAGCGCGTGTGGGAGCATGTAAACGGCACCAGCATCATCATTCTCGAGCAGCTGCGCGCGATCG
>JBBQYT010000510.1:0-2670 GCA_038208385.1 Longimicrobiales bacterium
TGACTGCTAATCGCGAGGATGCCCGCATCCAGGTGGCACACCGGCTCGCGGACGGCGTGGGCACTCTCACGGCGCTGTCCGTTCAGACACTGCGCGCTGCGATTGGTGACTCCGAAAACTTCGATGTCACTTCTGTCGAGTTCACAATCGAATACATCGAAGCGGGCGTGCGCATCAACCAGCACTTCGGTGTCGCCGATGCGCCAGTCGCGTTGAGCACCCTCGAGCGCCCCTGGATCCGCAGCGTCAAGCTGCAGGCAGTCGGTCCGTGAGCGCCCGCGCGCTTCAGATTCTCGGACGTTTTCCCGGACACCTGGGCGCTACGCGTGCGGGCACGCAGCTCAATACCGTCGTCGAAGCGCTGGCTGCGCAGCTCGAGGTATTTTCGGCCGACGTTGCGGGAGTGCGCCGCTCGCACAGGATCGGACACGCGCAGACGCTCCGCGATGTTCGTTTGCTTGGCGCTCTCCACGCGATCGACAACATCGATCTTTCGATCCTGTCGGTGCGCGAGGACCGGGTTCGCGAGCTGTTGAAGGCGCTCATCGCCGACACGGAAGGCTCCGACGACGCGCGCAACGCAGCGGCTGAAGCGCTGTTCGACCTTTGGGGCATCAACATGCCTCAGCCGAGGCTGCCGTTGTTCGCGCCTGCGCATGCTCCGGCGGATGATCCTGATCTCGTCGCTGCAGCCCGTAATTTCGCTGGTAAAGTCCAGGACGGACTCAAGGCGATCCGCCACGTCGACGCAGTGCGCGCGCGCGTCCTCGCCATCGCGGATATCCATCAGCGCGGCAACGGTACCGTGCGCGCGTTGCTGGAAGGTGCGGCAAGCGCGCTCGACATGGAGCTGGACATAGAGGGTAATGCGACGCTGAAACGGCAGCTCATTGATGCAGGCCGTGCAGACACGCTCGAGCTCCTTGTTGACGACGAGCTGTTCCACAGTAAAGACCTGTTCTGGCACTCGAGCATCGCGCGCGAGCGCGTTCCGCTCATTCGCAGTGTGCCCACACTCGCGCCGGTAAAGCTCGTGCGCATGGGCAAGACGATCGCCACGTCCGAGCTGGCCGACCAGATGCTGTTGCACTTCGTCGACCTGCACGACGCGCTTGTGACACTGGACCTGCTCGATGTCCGCCCCACGACACTGCTCGATCAGGCGACGGCACAGAGCATAGCCACAGAATTTGGTTTCACCGTCGAACGGTTTGCGCGCTCGACCATCCGCATCGGCGCGAACATCCCCCTGGCCGACCTGGCGATTCGGTTTGGCCAGCGCGCGCAGGAATTGATCGACCATCTCGATTCGCTGGACGAAACAGGCCTCACGCCCACGAGCGTGATCACGCCCGAAAGCGCCGCGCGCGCAGCGCGCAAATACGGATTCCTCATCGAGCAGATCATTCCTGTTACGCAGGAATACATCGGCATGGAGGAGAATCCGCGGCGGCGCGAGGAGTTTCGCAAGGAAGAGTGCGAGCACGGCCATGTATTCAGTGTGCTGCGCAGAGGCTTCGGAATGGAGCCGCTGCAGGTGCACGTCATCGGGCGTGCTGACAAGACCGTCGGTCCGATGATCGTCAATCGCGATGAAGGGAAGGGCATCGGCTGGTTCGGCACTGTGCCGGACACGCAGACACTGGTGTTCGAGGAAGAAGGCCGCGTCCTGCTCGATGGCGATGATGTGACGGAGAACGCCTACTCGTGGGTGGGCGCGTGCTTCGCGGACTTCGAGCAGCCCAGCGCGCACGATTTCGTGATTGCAGGTCCCGGCGACAATCCATTTCGGCGTGCATCGTTCGCGGTCGCAACGCCGGCGAATTCGCTGAATCGTGAGTTCGAGTTTCCGCACTCGGGTGAGAGCATCCAGATGCCGGGCATCGGCATCGGTGAGACGCGCATGGCGTTTTTCGCACAGCAGGCGCACCTGTCATCGCGCGATTCGGACGATGAAGACACGGGCATCCGGCGCGTCACGCCGCATCCATTCATCGGCTTTGCCGATCGCTCCGTGTTTGCGCCTGCGGGCGGCGCGCCCGACGGCGTGCATGCGGCGAGTGACTACGACAACCCGAAAGTCGCAGACATCGTGCTGTCATGGCTCGAGCACGAAGCCTATGCACTGCGACTGATCATCCCGAGCCGCTTTCAGCTCTTTGATGGCGCGGGTGCTCCGATCAACGAGCGCCTGGTTGCTGCTCTCGAAAGATTTCGCCCTGCCGGCGTGCAGATTCGCGTCGACTATTACGATGGCCGCTGGCTCACCGATGAGGGCGTGCTGGCGGATGATGGACCCATGGATCCGGACTTAATCCTGCTTGGCGGAACCGTCCTGTGGCCGGCCCCCGCCGACGACACATAGCCTGGAAGGAGTTGCGGCAATGGAACTCACGCCGTTCATCAAAAAGACAGTAAAGCCTGGCGAACCGCTCACCGCGCAAGCGTGGAACGACCTCGTCGAAGCGATCGACTCCGCATACCAGTTCCTGCTCTCGACGATGCACAGCGTGCGCGTCAAGGTCACGAACGAAAATCTGGATTTCGACGATGTGCGTGTCACTGCGACGCGCGCAGGCGGTGCGCCCATGGAAGGCGTGCCTCCCGTCGAGGGCAGCAACGAGTTCGTGATCTCGCGGCTCGAGGCGGGCGCGTGGTCGATCAACGTTA
>JBBQYT010000511.1:0-2663 GCA_038208385.1 Longimicrobiales bacterium
CGGACTCGTCCTCCTCATGTGGGACAAGTTCTTCATCTCGGCGGCTATTGCCGCCGTGTGCGGATTCCTGCTGATGCGCGTTCGCAGTACCGAGCACGCCGCTCGAGTGGGGCGTAAGGACGTCGATGATCGCCATATGGCAACGCGGTAAACAGTAACCATCAATCGAGAACCAAGTGAACCGTCACACCAGGCAAATAACACGCATCGCGCTGGCGCTGGTACTGCAGACCGCGTGCTCCAGCACCAGCACGCCGGCGCCGTCGACGCCGCGGCCGCAACCAACAACAACGCAGCCCGTCACTCCACCGACGCCCACGCTGACGCCCTCTGCTGCCTTGACCGCCGGCTCGCTACCGGCGATTCCGGAAAACGCGGGCGCACTCGCGATCGATGTCGTCTATCCGGGTGAGATGGAAACCGTCACCGTGCGCGACTCGACATTCGTGTTCGGCTCGACGGGCAACGGCCATGCGCAGCTGACCATCAACGGCGCACCGGTGCATGTCGAGCCGAATGGCACCTTCCTCGGCTTTCTGCCGGTTCCCGCGAACGGTTTGTACCACATCGTGGCGAACCTCCCCGGCGGTCAGAGCGTCACGCTCGACCGTCACGCGCGCGTTCCGGAGAGCAGCACGTCACCAACACTGGAGCCCGGTGCGCACATCGTTCCGGGATCGGTGACACCGCGCGGCGCGTGGGTCGCAATGCCGAAAGAGCGTGTCGATGTGAGCTTCCGCGGAACGCCGAGCGGCCAGGCATCGCTCGTGTTTCCGGACGGCTCGCGCATCGCGCTCGTCGAAACCCGCGCAGTGAACGCCGTGGGAGGCGCAGCGGGCAACTTCGAGGGTCCCAGCACGACGCGGACGGAAGTCGCTCGTGGCGTTTCAGAGTACCGTGGTTTCTTCCGCGCGCGTGCCCTGATCGCGAGTGACACGACTGTCGGAGTGCCTACGTTGGCTGAGCTGACCGCCCCCCTTACCGCCCAACCGCTCAGCCCCAGCCCCGACGCGGCGAGTGGGCGACGCGGGGACGCGGCGAAACCCAAACCTTCCGCGTCGCCGCGCCGCCGCGTCACCGCGTCGCCGCGTCAGACCGGTGCCGAAGTGGAGCTCGTCATCGGCGCTGATACAGCGCGATCACAAGTGCCTTTGAGCATCGCAATGCTGGAACGAGAGCGAACGGGTGCGGCCTCGGAGCGCGACCCGGGCAATCCGGACAAACGCGGCTTCGTGATCGCGACCGTAGGCATTGGCGGGCCTTACCATTACCTGTGGCCGAACGGCACAGAGCTGACGCTCACCGGCGAGCGCGGCACACGCTATCGTGTGCGTTTGTCTTCGACGATGACGGCGTGGACGCCGAAGGGCGACGTGCGACTGCTGCCTGCCGGCACCCCACCCGCACATACATCCGTGGGTACAATCCGTATGCAGCCGAATGCGCAATCGGTAGACATCCATTTCGCGGTTTCGCGCAAGCTGCCGTTCCATGTCGATGAAACCGAAAAGTCGCTCACAATCGACATCTATGGCGCGACCAGTGATGTCAACTTCATGCAGTACGGCGGCATTGATCCGTTGATTGCGCGTGGCGAATGGAGCGAGCCACAGGACAGTGTGTTTCGCTTCCGCGTCGATCTGACGAAGCCCGTGTGGGGATACTCCGTGACATGGGCGGACAATGGTGACCTCGTGTTTCGCGTGCGACGTCCGCCGGCGATCGACATGGAGCATCCGCTGCGCGGATTGCTGATCGCAGTGGATCCCGGTCATCCGCCCGCCGGCGCCATCGGACCCACGCGTCTCACGGAAGCCAGTGCAAACCTCGCCAATGCACTGGCGTTGAAGCCGCTGCTCGAGGCTGCTGGCGCGCGCGTGCTGATGTTGCGAACCGACAACACCGCTGTGCCGCTCAACTCGCGGCCTCTCCGCGCGCAACAGGAGAACGCAGATATCCTGGTGTCGATGCACAACAATGCGTTTCCCGACGGCGTGAACCCGTTCGAGAACAACGGCACGAGCGTCTACTACTACCAGCCGCACTCCGTAGACCTCGCCCGCGACCTGCAGGCGGAGCTGCTGCGCGAATTCAGTCTCCGCAACCTGGGCATCGGTCGCGCGGACCTGGCTCTCGTGCGTCCGACGTGGATGCCGTCAGCGCTCACCGAAACGATGTTCCTGATGATCCCGCAACAGGAATCATCGCTGCGCGACGCGACCATAAACCAGCGCATCGCACGCGCGCACGTTCGCGGTCTCGAAAAATTCCTGCGCGACCGCGCCCAGGGAATAACGTCCTCGCCGAACTGATGCGGTTCCTGCCTCGGCGCTGCTGCCGTTTCGCGCGCGCGCTTCCACTCGCACTCGCGCTCGAAGCTGTTCCCGCAAATCACGCAGACGCCCAGGCCCCGAACGACCACTATCACACAGTCAACACCACGCACTTCCGCATCAACTACGCGCAGGGTCTCGAAGCCGTAGCAACAAGGCTCGCGGCCAGGGCAGAAATCGCATACACGCAGCTCTCCATCGATCTCATCAGTCCGCCGGATGGCGTCATCGATGTCGTGCTCACCGATCACGTCGACTACACGAACGGCAGCGCAACGCCCTTCCCGACAAACCGCATCATCCTGTTTGCAAAAGCGCCCGTCGATGCGA
>JBBQYT010000512.1:0-2642 GCA_038208385.1 Longimicrobiales bacterium
CAACCTTCAACTTCTCAGACATTACTCTCCTGGGCTTTCATCGGAATCTACGAGCGGCTGAAGCATTCGCATCGCCGGACTCTCATCCAGTGCGGGCGCGCGCAACACCGCAAATCCCATCAACACGAACGAAAACGCTGCGATAAAACCGCCCTCAGGTCCAAACGATCCACCGGTCACCGACACCGGACCGTGCACGACCGAATCATAGTACGGCGTGTCGAACAACCTGAGGCCGCTCACGGGCAAATCGAAAAGCACACCCATCGTCCAGTTCCAGCCGAGGTGTACCGCCGTCGCAAACCAAAGACTCCGCGTTCGGAGGTACGCAAACGATAGCAGGATTCCAGCCAGAAAAATGTTGATCAGCGCAATCCCGCTTACTCCCGGATTCAGGCGATGCGCAATTGCGAAGAGCGCACTCGCGAGAATTGTCGCTGGCAGTGCGCCAATCGCGCGCACCAGTACCTGAAACGGATAACCTCGAAACAGGGCTTCCTCCGCCGCACCGGCGACTGCAAAAAAGCCGAGTGGAACCGCCAGCGAAGTGATGTACGATGACGTCGTTCCGGGCTCGGACTCGTATCGCAACAAGCCGATCGCCGCGAGTACGACCGCGCCTGCCGCGAGACCACCACCACCAATCGCAAAGCCCGCGAGCAGCTCGGTGCGAACTTTCGGCGGCCAGGTGAAACCGAGTGCGCCGATCGATCGTTTGTCCGCCCAGTGCAACAGGATCCATCCCGCGAGCACGGCGGCAACGAGCGTTACGCTGACGGCGGCGAACTGTGACGTCGGGGCATCGACTCCTACGATGCCGAGCAAAAAAGCGCCCACCAACGTGAATGCCACGAAGAGGGCGCCGAACAGGAGCAGCCGCAGCAATGCAGCACCCCAGTATTCGAATCGTACTCCTGAACGCCGCAGGCCGAACGCGGCGCTCACCTCAAAGCAGCTCGAGCGAACGTTTCTGGATTCTGCGAGCGACCAGCATTGCGAGCAGCACCTTGATCACATCGCCCGGAATGAACGGCACGACGCCGAGAGCGAATGCCTTGCCGATATCGTGCAGATACAGCGTATTCAGCTGTGCAACGCCGCCGGCAAAAATCAACAGCGTCGAAGCGAAGATCGCGAGCGTCATGCGGACAGCGCCGTTCAGCGTGCTGGCGGACGCACCGAGCCGCGACGGCGCCGTGAGCCAGCCTGCGAGGAAGGCAGCAGGCGGATAGGCGAGGAGGTAACCGCCCGTTGGCCCGAGCAAGTGCAGGAACGTGACGTCAGATGTAGCTGCGAATACGGGCAACCCCATCGCGCCAGCGGCGAGGTATAGCAACATCGAGGTCGCGCCAAGGACGGGTCCGAGCAGCACGCCGGACAATGTCACAAACAGCGTCTGCAAAGTGATTGGAACCGGCGTCATCGGGACGGCCGCGTATGCACCAAGCGTCGTAAGCATCGCAAACACGAGCACAGCGATGACGCGGCGCGCCGTGCGGCTCGTGACGACTTCGATTCCCGCAACCCGCTGCAGCCTTGCTTCCGTCATGCCTTAGATCCTTTCAACGGAAAGTGCCACTGCGTCTCCGCCACCGAGACACAATGTCGCGAAGCCCGTACCCGCATCACGGTCCTTCATCGCATGCAGCAGCGTGACGAGCACGCGCGCACCGGATGCGCCAATCGGATGTCCCAACGCAACCGCGCCGCCGCGTACGTTCACGCGATCCCAATCCCAGCCGAGCTCTTTGCCGTCGGCCAGTGCCTGTACTGCAAAAGCCTCGTTTGCCTCGATAAGATCGTAATCGCCGATCTTCTTCCCTTCCTTCTCCATCATCCGGCGCACTGCCAGTACCGGCGCAAAAAACAGCTCCTGCGGGGCGACCGCACCCGACGAATACGCATTGATGCGCGCCATGATCTCGAGGCCGTGCGCTTCTGCATATTCCTGGCTCACGACGACGAGCGCCGCTGCGCCGTCATTCAGTCCGGGAGCATTGCCCGCGGTCACAACCGGGTTCGTGATGTTCTTCGGTGTGTCATTCGGAAATGCAGGCTGCAGCTTCGCGAGTACTTCAAGCGATGTCTCGCGGCGCGGCGACTCATCGGTATCGATCGTCGTCACGCCTTTGCGGCCCTTGATTTCGACGGGCGCAATCTCCGCCTTGAACTCGCCCGCATCCATCGCAGCGATCGCCTTTTGATGCGAGCGCAGCGAAAACTGATCGGCTTCTTCGCGACTGATCCCGGCCTTGAACGCAGTGTATTCCGCGTGACCACCCATGTGACAGTTGCCGAAGGCGCACCAGAGACCGTCGTAGATCAGGCCATCGAGCAGTTCCTGATTCCCTGCTTTCACGCCCTCGCGCATGCCCCGCAGGTAGTACGGCGCGTTCGACATGCTTTCCATGCCGCCGGCGACCATGACTCGCGCATCGCCGGCCTTGATGGCCTGCGCTGCAAGCATGACCGCCTGGAGTCCCGAGCCGCATACGCGGCTCACCGCCATGGCGCCGACATTGTCGGGCACGCCGCCGGCGAGGGCCGCCTGGCGAGCGGGCGCCTGGCCGAGCCCTGCGGAAACCACATTGCCGAGGATGACGTCATCGATTTCACTGGGATCGATGCCCGAGCGGTGCAGG
>JBBQYT010000513.1:0-2602 GCA_038208385.1 Longimicrobiales bacterium
CGGGAACCTGTCCGGCCCGAATCGATAATTATCTAACCGTAGCTCAAACCAGAAGACGGTCTGACGCTCGATCCTCAAATCCAGCGCGATGTCGCGAAGCAGATGCCGGTTCCACGCTCCACCGGCCATGACAAGAAAATCTGCGGTAATCTCGCCAGAGGGCGTCGTGACCCTTACGCCCTCACCATCCGGAACCCAGCTCAACAGCGGCTCATTAAACCGCACCTCGGCGCCTGCCCGCCGCGCGAGATCGACGTGCGCGTCGACGCAGCCTTCAGGATCGAGATATCCTGCGCGCGGATCGATCACCGCCACCAGATGAT
This sequence comes from Longimicrobiales bacterium, assembly GCA_038208385.1. Classification (GTDB taxonomy): domain Bacteria; phylum Gemmatimonadota; class Gemmatimonadetes; order Longimicrobiales; family RSA9; genus JBBQYT01. Next base: position 324 of record JBBQYT010000513.1, read on the forward strand.
CTGACAGTTTAAAGGCGGGATACCTCGAGTGCGTCTCGGACGCGTCCAGCATCTCGTATTGGAGGTTGTGTTCGATTGCGCTCCGGATCGTCCCGCGCACAATCGCACCATCGGGGGGACCTATCATCAGGCCACCATTGATTGTCATAAGCGCCTTGCCCGATTCTTTCTCGAGGTCTGACCACAGCTCGTAGGCACGCTGTACGAGTGGCACGTAAAGCGGATGCTCGAAGTACATCTCGCGGATGATACGACTGTCCCCGTGAGATGAGCCAAGGGTATTTGCCGGAGTGAATTTCTCGAGTCCGAGCACGCGCCACCCGCGACGCGCCAGATGAAACAGTGTTGCGCTGCCCATCGCACCAAGTCCAACTACTATCGCGTTGTAGCTACGTGGGGCCGTCATATTTGCAAACCTGACTCCGGGTGTATCTTCGTGTCCAGCATCTTCACATTCCCAAGGCCAGAGCCAACCATGAAAAGACCTGCCCCGACCAGATCACTTGCTTCAGACTTGCGCCGCGCGGCAGCGATCGCAGCGCTTGCGGCGTCTGCTCTGGCTACCGGATGCGACAGCGGCACCACGTCGCCCCTGTCGAGCAAGGAGATCACGATCGGCGGACTCTTTTCACTGACCGGGAATTGGGCGACACTCGGTGTGACGAGCAAGGCTGCCATGGAAGTCGGCATCGAAGATGTCAACGCATACCTCGCCGCCGGCAACACGGGGATGACGTTCAAGGCGAGCATCTCGGACACCAAACTGGATCCGCCCACATCTCTGACAGCGCTCACGGCGATGAAGGCTGCCGGAGTCGAAGTTGTCGTCGGACCGCAGTCGAGTGCAGAAGTAGCTGCTCTAAAGTCTTACGTAGATGCGAACAATATTCTGCTGATCAGCCAGTCGAGCACTGCGGGAACGCTCGCAATTCCAAATGACAACATTTACCGGCTCACGCCGTCGGACACGCTCGAGGCCGTTGCACTTGTTGGAGTGATGAAGGCCGATGGAATAGCGACGATCATTCCGTACTGGCGTAGTGATGCTGGTAACATTGGCCTTCAGGTCGCGACGCGCGCACTGTTTGCGCCGAGCGGAGTCGTGAAGCCCGGAGTGGAGTACGCCGCGGCTACGACCGACTTCGCGGCATCCATCGCCGCGTTAAAAACGCAGGTGCAGGCAGCGATCACCGAACGTGGCGGAACCGCAACCGTCGCCGTCGCACACGCTGGTTTTGATGAAGTCGTGGACGTCTTCAAGCTCGCGGCAGCAGATCCTGTGCTTTCGTCGGTTCGATGGTACGGCACCGATGGCACCGCGCTCAATGAGCCGCTTCGCACGAATGCTGTCGCGGCTGCATTTGCGAAGAAAGTGAATTTCTGGACGCCCACGCCTGGCGTGGACGACGGAGCGGGTGCACGCTGGCAGCCGATTGCAGCGCGCATCGCAACTAAAGCTGGCGCTCAGCCGGACGCGTTCGCGCTCGCAGTCTACGACGCGGTGTGGCTCGCTGCACAGGCATACCTTGCTACAGGCGGAACGGGACATGCCGCCGCACTGAAGTCGGCGTTCGTCACCGCAGCGGACGGATTTTATGGTGCGAGTGGTTGGACGAAGCTGAATGCAGCCGGCGACAGAAAGTACGGAGACTTCGATTTCTTCTCGCTCAACCAGTCGGGATCGAACTTCACGTGGGGGCTTGCGGCTCAATACAGCACACAGACAGGAGTACTGGTCAGGAAGTAAACTGCCGCGCAGGACTGATGGCCTGTTCCCGGCGTTTGACGCTGCCTGCTCCCGGCGAGACCGCCACTCGCTTCCCCCTGCCTTAGTTTTTCTGGCATGCCGACGGGGCTGAGCGCGGATTTACGTGACAGTGTATTGCATCGGCTGGGACTGGCGGAGAGTCTGAGTCCGAATATCGACGGTCTTCGAGCGGTTTACGCCGCGTGGTGCCTGGGCGTTCCCTTCGACAACATCGCCAAGCTTATCGCGCTGCGCACTGGGCCCGATGTACCCCTGCCAGGCATCGATGCGACTGAATTCTTTGAACGTTGGCTGACGCACGGCGCGGGAGGCACGTGCTGGTCAACGTCCAACGCCCTCTGCGAGTTCCTCCTCTCATTGGGCTTCGATGCCCGTCGCGTCGCCGGTTCTATGCGCGACACCGGCTACATCGGTCACGGAAGCGTGAAAGTGCGAATCGACGACGCCGACTGGCTTGTTGATTCCTCGCTGCTCACAGACATCCCTCTTCCGCTGACCGACGAGATATTCA
>JBBQYT010000514.1:0-2602 GCA_038208385.1 Longimicrobiales bacterium
AATGTGAACGTGCTATCGGTGCGCAGCGGCAGTGTAGTCGTCATGTCCGCGGCGTGTGGTGATTCATTCTTGCGCGCGATCAGTCCGCCGAATGGCTCTGCAGCTCTTCCGGAGGCGCTGTCTGCTTTCGATGAAAGCGCGAGTGCAAGAAAATATTTGTTCTTGAGTGCGACCCACTGCAGGGGACCTTCCTCGATCACATCCGTTTTGACGGCTTCGAGTCCGGTTGTGCGAATACCTGATCTGTCGCTGTTCACTACGAACGCGAGTGCGCGGAAATCTTCTGCGGGTGTCGCTTCATTTACTGCGAGCGTCGGACCCATTTCGATGAAGAGCTCGGGCGCGCTCATTGTCGCGCCGCTCACGCGTCCTGCAACATCGATGAGATAATTGTCGCCGCGCAGGCGATACGTCATGTCGATGTTGAATGCGCCTGCAGGATCGCGATAGTGCAGCAACATCGATGTCGAATCTTTGCCATCGAGTTTCGTCGTTGACGATTGCATTTCGAATGGCAATTGGCGCAGATCGATGATCTGACCTTTCGCAGTCTTCAGTCGATATGCGATGAGAGCGCCGCTCGAGCCGACGAGCTGGACCGGTCCTTTGCGCGTAAACGACGGAAACTTGCGCAGCTCGGCCGAAGTGAGTGCGCCGCCGGTCGACGAGAAGGCGTAGCGGTAGAGCGGGCTTTCGATGACGACGGTGCGCCCGGAAGTTGTCACCGCGAGTGGCGGTGACTGCGGGCCCGGACTTGTCTGTGTAGTTGGCGCGTCCGCTGCCGCCGACGGTGCGACCCCGCCGGCAGCGACGCTGTCGGTGTGTGTGACCACCGTCGGCCGCGCGGGCGGAAAGATCAGATTTGTTATGAGGATCACGGCGACCATAAGGATGATCGCCACCACGAAACGAACGCTACTGTCCATCCCCAGCCCACCGTCCCCGCATGCGGGGCATTCGGATACATGTCAAAGGGCACGAGTGCAGCTCGTGCCTATGGTACGGGATCATAGCCTTTTCCACCCCAGGGGTGGCAGCGAAGCAGCCGCGCGGACGCGAGGCGGGTGCCTTTCCAGGCGCCGTGACGTTCGATTGCCTCTTTCGCGTACGCCGAGCAGGTAGGCGTAAACCTGCAGGCAGGAGGCATGTGAGGCGATATAACCCGCTGATAGAGCGTGATGACGCTGATTAAGGCTCTTGTAAACACGTACGGTCCGCCCAACCCGACAGTTCCGCGGCCAATGCCGCGTACGTGGCATCATAGGCATCCGCCCGGGCTCTTACGAGCACATCGCGCGGCGCCGTTCCCGCCAGTTTCGGCAGAACTTCCCGGCGGAGTGCCTCGCGTAGACGCCGTTTGACGAGGTTTCTCGCGACGGCAGAATGCTTGTGGCGCGGCACGACGATTCCGACGCGTGAATACGAAACGGGGGAACCGGAGTCGAAGACGTCCAGATGGGCCGTCCTGCTCCTCTTCCCCCGTTGAAAGAGGCCGCGGATCTCGCTACCCAGCGTGATCCTGCGCGCCCGCGGTAGCCTGCGCTTGCTGTCCTCGGACCTTCCGGGCGCCGAGGTCATAGCAGTGCTACTTGGATCCGATCGTCACGACGAGCCGCTTGCGGCCCTTCCTGCGCCGGCGGTTCAATGTTGCACGGCCACCACGCGTCTCCATCCGCGCGCGGAAACCATGCTTGTTTTTCCGCTTTCTGTTATGCGGATTGTATGTCGGCTTTCCCATTGTAGCCCTTCACATCGGAACGTAATTCTGCCGTGATAAGCCCGGAAGTATAGCGGCAATCCCAAGCTAGCGTCAAGCTAGCCTTGGTCAGCGCGGATCCAGCCAGCGTCCATATTGCTGCCCGGCGTTCGGGGAGCCAGGCTTCTGGACTGCAGGAAACCAGTCCAGATCCATGCCCCACAACACATAGGTACAGCACCCCGATTTCAACCGGCCCGCGCGCCCAAAATCCTCGCGTTGACTTATCCACAGGCCGCTCCTACCTTCTGCCCTCGCCAACACCCCCTGCCCGTTGAATGATCGCAAATGGAGTTGACAGCCGGCGAGGCCTGGTCTCGAATCCTGGAGCGGGCCCGCACCCAACTACCCGAGCAAAGCTTCCGCCTCTGGCTCGAGCAGACCGAGCCGCTCGCCCTTTCGCAGGACCTGCTCGCGGTCGGCGCTGGCAGCGAGTTCGCAGCCGAATGGATCGAGGACAAGTACGGTCCGATGCTGGGGGAGATTGCTGAGCGCGTGATCGGCCGACCGCTGACAATTTCCTTTCAGAGTCGGTCTCGGCAGGGCACATCGATGTCCAGCGATCGCAACTCGTTTGCGGACCTGGAGCCTGCGCGCCCCGCTGCGCCCGTCACCTCGCAGTCGGCACCCGTCAGCTCGCAGGCGTTGGTCGGTACGCCGCTCAACGAGCGCTACACTTTCGAACGGTTTGTCGTCGGGACCAACAACCAGCTGTCGGCGGCTGCGTGCCGCGCTGTGGCGGATTCGCCCGCCCGCATGTACAACCCGCTTTTCATCTATGGCGGTGTGGGTCTCGGCAAAACGCACCTCATGCATGCGATTGGTCAGGTGGTCTCCGATCGCGAT
>JBBQYT010000515.1:0-2596 GCA_038208385.1 Longimicrobiales bacterium
CAACGCTCAACCTGCTGCCCGGAAGGCAATCGCGGGGACTGCGCCTGACTCCGAAAGTCGCGACGTTCGGGGCGTTAATCAGCTTTGTGCTACTCGGCATCCTCGTACCCGCGCGTCGTTTCCTCTTCAACGTGGATGGACACAGCCTGGCCCTCGTCATTGTGGCCGTGGCGCTGCTCGCGCTCGCGCTCGGTTTTGTGTTCGATCGAAAAGCCGGCTTCTGCAACTTCATTTGCCCCGTGATGCCGGTGGAGAAGCTGTACGGCCAGGAACCGCTCACGGTCGTTTCGAATGCGCATTGCTCGAGCTGCTCGCGGTGCACTGAGCGCGGCTGTTACGATCTCGCACCGCGCAAGGCGTTGTCGGCAAGGACACGTAAGGAGCAGCACGCATCAAGCTGGACGCTCACACCTTACGGCGCTTTCGCAGCCGCATTTCCGGGGTTTGTCGTTGCCTACTACCTGGTGCCGAACACCACGCTCTCGCACGCTGGTGAAGTCTATCTGAAGATCGCCGCCGGCACGCTGCTCAGCTTTGTCGTCATCGCGACGCTCGCGCGCATCCTGCGCGTGCGCGCAGAGCATGCCCTGCCGGTGCTGGGCGCCGGCACGCTCCTGGTATACTACTGGTTTGGCGCCGCTTCCATCGGCAAGGAATGGCAGCTCGATAGCACGTTCACGTTCACCATTCGGGCGCTTGCGATTGGTCTCGTTGCGTACTGGCTGGTGCGGCGCGTGCGCGCGCGCTACGCAACCTCGAAGAGTGCAGGCCCAATAGTCGTCCTGTGATCCGGCTCCGCGGGCGCATTCGAGGAGACCAGGAACGTGCGCGACTTCGACACGCTGCGCTCGCCAGGATTCGCCGCCGCTATCGCATCCTCAACATTGACGAGTTTCAGGATACGGATGGCTTCGCAGCGCGACATCGCATATCCCGGATCACGACACTGCTTCACATCGAATGAACACGAACCGCCGTCAGCACGGCTGAAACGGAGTGGACGCAATGATTTCGCAGACGACCCGCTATGGCATGAGCATCCGAGTCCCGCTGGAATTTGGGATCGCGGTTGAGCGTGTGAAGGAGGCTTTGGCGCACGAGGGATTCGGTATCCTGAGCGAGATCGATGTTGCCGCAACGCTGCGGAAGAAACTCGATGTCGATTTCCGGCCCTACGTCATTCTCGGTGCATGCAATCCGCCGCTGGCGCACCGGGCGCTGCTGGCGGAGCGCGACATTGGTCTGCTGCTGCCCTGCAACGTCATCGTCTACGCCGACGATGTAGCCGGGCACAGCGTAGTTGCCGCGCTGGACCCGGTCGAGGCACTTCAGCTGACGGAGAGGGAAGATCTTCGACCGCTGTCCCTGGAAGTAAAAGAGCGTCTCGAGCGCGCGCTCGAAGCGGTCGATCGGACTGCAGCCCGGTGAGGCTGTCGGCACACAGTCAAACAAGTGGAGGTCAAAATGTCTGTTCATACGGCTCGCACTCCAATCGTGGTCACGCACGAAGGAGGAATGCGGTTCGCCGCACAGATCCGCTCCCATCGCGTCGTCGTCGACCAGCCACTGAATGCGAACGGCGGGGACACCGGACCCGCGCCGATCGAGCTGCTCGGCGCGTCACTCGGGACATGCGTCGCGTTCTACGTACAGCAGTTCTGCCAGGCACGCGGGCTGTCCGCGGCGGGTCTGCGTGTCGAGGTCGAGCAACATGGCGCCGCTTCTCCAGCACGCATCGACCGGTTCGTCGTGAGCGTTTCACTGCCGGAGCGGATCAGCGCGAAATACATGAGCATGCTCGAACAGGTTGTGCGGAGCTGCCCGGTACACAATACACTGACGCTGGGTGCGGAACTACGTGTCGTGATCGCCGAACCGGCAGAGGAGTTGTCGCAATCGGCCTCGTGAAAAACACACACCGGCGGATGGACCAGCGCATTGAAACACGAAGTGGGTGGATCGGGGTACGGGCTCGATGCAGCTCTCGCAGCGGCTTCGTGAACGTCCGGCCACTCGCGCGAGAAAGCCGAACGTGTCGCTCAGGCGGCCTCCACCGCGCGCACCTCGATTTCGACGTTCAGCGTGCTGCGTAACACGTCGAAGATGCTGGCGAGGTTGTCCATGCTGGGATTGCCGTTGAGCGAGAGCATACGGTGCAGGCTCTTGGCAGGCTTGTCTGTCAACGCCGCGAGCTGCTCGAATCCAACCGTCGCATTCACGAGATCGCGCAGCATCATCCGCGCGGTCTCAGGCTCGCCGTTCAGGAACAGCGTGGCCGCTTCATCGAGCATTGCACGCGCGAAGTCCGGATCGCGCTCGACACGCGCGACGACCGTCTCCATGAAATCACGAGTCAGTGCCATATGTCACCTTTTCTTTTTGCGACGTCGCTCGCTGACGACGTCGTCCTGCTGCAGATCTTTCTTGCGTGTGGGAGCCAAGCTATAGGTCTTCCGGTTTTATCCAGCGAACGAAACCGAATTCAGCTCGACGCCCTCTTCGCCATGCTCCAGGCGGTCGGCGATTACGCGTAATGCCAGGGCCTTCACCCTGGCAGTGGCTTCAGCCTCAGAATCGCCATAGGCAAGCGTGCCAG
>JBBQYT010000516.1:0-2595 GCA_038208385.1 Longimicrobiales bacterium
TCGTCTAATGGCAGGACGGGGGCCTTTGGAGCCCTTAATGGTGGTTCGAATCCACCCGCGGGAATACATCCGCAGTTGCCGCAAATCGGTGCCGCACTTTCTCTACTAACAATCTGTAGCAGTTCAGCCCAATAAAGTGCACTGCGACAACAACTCCAAGCGAAACAACTCCCAGGTTCTTCATATCGCGCCATATTGCGCTTATGGCAAAAAGCACTGAATCGGGCGCCGACCGAAGCGCCGGTGGTGGCCTACCTCTCCCGACGAAGCGCCGATTCTCCGCGCGCTGCAATTTCCGCAATTCCAACCGTAGCACGAACATCCTTTTCGCGAACGATGCGCTTTCTTTCCGCGCGGTTCGCGCGCATCACGTCGGCACGTTTGTAGGGCCGGTCGTGATCGAGATGAAAGCAGACGGCGCGATGGCGCACTTGCCTGCCACGCACGCCGATGTTCGTGAGTCGTTCACCGACAGCGCGATCTTCTCCGCCGTAGCCCATCGTCTCATCGAAGCCATTTACCGCCAGCAGATCTGCGCGCCAGACGGAGCTGTTGTGGCCGTTGAATGTCGGTGATGTCGGCGTGAGCACATCAAAGAATTTCGCCAGGCGATGGCTCCGTGTCACTCTGTACGGATGACGCCGGGCGTTCCAGCCGTTTGCGCGCAGCCAGCCGCCGTCGGAGAATCGTCCCGTGCGGATGTCATCCTCGCTGATGCGAACGCTCAACGCGCGTGACATCCAGATCACACCGCCGGACAGAAAACGCTTCGGCTCGGCAAGCTGCGTGTGCGTTGCGACGAAATCATCACGCGGAATGCAGTCGCCATCCGTGAAGATCAGATACTCCGCATCGCTTGCGAGAACTGCCTTGTTCAGGATCGCGCATTTCCGAAACCCATCATCCTTCTGCCACACGTGCCTGATGTTGAGACCCGCGCGACGCGCATCATCGATCACCTGCGCCGTTTCCGCGCGCGAGCCATCATCGGCGACGATCAGCTCGAATGCGCGCTCCGTCTGCGCAGCATAGCCAGCCAGCACTTTTTGCAGCCACGCGGGCTGGTTGTATGTCGAGAGAATGACGCTGCAGGTGAGACTCATCCCACGCGTGGAGCGGAGACAAGCGTGCGCGTTTCGCGAGGGCGCACCTGGCGCGCCAAAATCGTCATGGTCGCGCGCACGACTTCATCGACGCCGATTTCATGCAGACACGAGCGATGCGGACAGCGCGAGCAGAATTCGACGCAGCCCACGAGCGGCGGACGCTCGAGTGTGACCTGATCGGCGTCGGCACGTGTGTCACTCCAGATATCCTTGATGCGCCAGCGATTCACAGCCACCGTCGGAATTCCTGCGGCCGTGGCGAGGTGCTTGGCACCGCCGTCGTTGCCGACCCACATCGCGCAGCGCCGCAACAGTGCCGTCGCCTGCAGGACCGATGTGCTGCCGTAGTCCCAGATCACATCCGCTGTCGTGTTTTCGGCCAGATGTTGAACCTGCTCTCGTTCGCCTGGCCCCTGCGTCAACAGAATCTTTACGCCCGCTTCACCCAGCGCATCGGCAACCCGCACCCACTTGTCCAGGCCCCACTGCTTGAAGCGCCGGGGAGTGGCGCCATTCAGAGCGATGACCGGCTCGCCATCGTCTAGCGAAAAACGCTCGAAGACATCTGCCGCCCAGGCATCATCCGCAGCACTCGGAAACAGCTCGGTCTGCCACTCGTCCGGAGTGCCCGTCGGCTCGATGCCGAGAGGCCGCAGGTACTCGAGCTTCTGCTTCGCGACGTAGACGTGCGCAATCTCCGGATCCGGTACGAGGTGAGTATACATCAGATTGCGCAGGTCGGCCTTGTCCGAGCCGACGCGAACGCGCGCGCTCGCAGCAAACGTCAATTGCACAGACCGGCGACGCGTCTGGAAGTCGACCGTCGCGTCGTACCGGCGCAACGGCATCGCACCGAGGAGCTTGATGTGCCGCAGGCTCCGGCTCCACGGAATGAGAGCATCGAGATATGGATTGTTCTGGAGTGCTGCGAGTCCGGATTTACCGGTTATGAAGTCGATTTGCGCGCGCGGATAGGCACGTCTGGCCGCCCGTATGGCGGGAGTGCTGAGGACGACATCGCCCAGGTCTTCGAGATGCATCAACAGAATCCGGTCCACCGACCTCTACCTTCTCAACATCTTGACGACACCGCTGAAAAAAATCTTTAGCGGAACGAACAACTCGCTCAATCTATGACACGCCAGGCCGCACGGACCCCGACGCGCATGAACGGTTATTAGTATAAACGCCTTTTGTGTCGCGGGCGTTCCATTTCATTGACTTGCGCGGACGCCCGTAAGGTCCCTAACGTTCCCTTTTACCGTCCACTGCGAGATCGAAGAATCGATGCCGGCTCCGAACCCACGCTCTCCACGCGGTCTACCCGACGCTGTCCGTCGTCGCCTTGAAGTTGCAACGGCAATGGCCTGGGAAGCGCTGGTCGATGCCCACACCTCGCACGCGCTCAACTTCCTTGCCCTCCTTGCAGACCGGGTCCCGTTCGAAGAAGCCCTGACCCGCTATCTCCGCGAGATGGACGTCTCCGAGC
>JBBQYT010000517.1:0-2587 GCA_038208385.1 Longimicrobiales bacterium
TTCAATGGCGCCTCAACGCGGCGGCGGTAACGCAGGAGAGCCCGCCGTAACCGAGCGTGTCGTGAACACATTGCTCGCCGAAATGGACGGACTCGAAGAGCTGCAGAGCGTCATTGTCATCGGCGCGACAAACCAGCCGAGCCTCCTGGACCCGGCGCTACTGCGACCCGGCCGCTTCGATGACCTCATTTATGTGTCAGTACCCGACCGCCCGAGCCGCCTCAAAATCCTCAAAATCCACACGGCGAAAATGCCCACCGGCAAAAACGTCGATCTCGAGTCCCTCGCCGACCGCACGCACGGATACACCGGCGCCGACCTCGAAGACCTCGTCCGGCGCGCCGGCCTCCAAGCGCTCAGAAATGACCTCGAGATCAAAGAAGTACCCATGGAGTTTTTCGACGCGGCCCTTCAGGAAACCCGCGCTTCAGTGACGCCCGAAACGGAGCGCGAATACGAGCGCCTGGCCGAAACCCTGAAGCACGAGCGTGTTAAGAAAGCCCCGCGGATCGGGTTCACTATTGGAGAACAGATGGCCGCTGACTAGGGAGACGCGGTGAGGGGGCGACGCGGCGACAAAAACCGGAAACCGAGGCGCGCGTGAGTTTCGCCGCGTCAGGATTAAAACGAGAATTGTAAAACAACCGCTTGATCAGAGAGCCCCCGTGAGTTAGATTATACGGGTATGCAAGGGGCTGGGTGGCCTATCGAACCGATGTAAGGGAGCGGTGCGTCCAACATCCGAATCCGATCGGAAGCCACAGCCCCATTTTCGTATCTGTTACAGGAGAACTGAATGAGTTTCGAGGAGCTAACATCGGCTCCGGAGTTAATCCGTGCGATTCGCGAGCTGGGCTGGGAAACGCCGACTCCGATTCAGAGCAAGGCAATACCGGCGGCGCGTGAGGGACGAGATGTCCTGGGGATCGCGCAGACCGGGACAGGAAAGACGGGTGCGTTTTTGATTCCGTCGATTGAAAAGCAGTTGAAGAAGGAAGGTCTGCACACGCTGGTGTTGTGTCCGACGCGCGAGCTTGCGCAGCAGGTTGCTGCGGATGCACGCGAACTGACGAAGCACACGGAGTTGTTTGTCGGTGAGATCGTAGGCGGCGTACCGATGCGTCCGCAGATCCGCGACCTGCAGGCCGGGTTTGACATCATTGCAGCAACGCCGGGACGTTTGATGGATCACATCGAGCGAGGCAACGTGAAGCTCGATAATTTGCAGGTGCTCGTGCTGGATGAAGCGGATCGCATGCTGGACATGGGATTCCGTCCGCAGATCGAAGCCATCCTGAAGATGTGTCCCAAGGACAGACAGACGTTGTTTTTCTCGGCGACAATGCCGAACGGCGTACACGCACTCGCATTGCGAATCCTGAAGGATCCGCTGTGGGTCGAGGCCACACGGCAGTCCACCGCCGCGGTCACTGTCGAGCAAGTGGTTTACTCGGTTCGTCCGGATCGTAAAACCGGGTTGTTGATCGAGCTGTTGAAGAAGCCGGAGATGGACCAGGTGCTCGTATTCACACGCACCAAGCATGGCGCTGACCTGCTCGTCGGTCAGCTCACGCGCGCCGGCGTCATCACTGCAGTCATGCACGGCGACAAGGACATGAAGCAGCGTCGCAATGCACTCGAGCTGTTCTCGCAGGGCCATGTACAGGTGCTTGTCGCGACAGATGTCGCGCAGCGCGGACTGGACATCGAGGGAATCAGCCACGTCGTCAATTACGATGTGCCGCACGATCCCGAAGATTACATCCACCGCATCGGCCGCACCGGCAGAGCGGGCGCCGAAGGCACAGCATACACATTCGTAACGGCGGCAGACCTCGGCACACTGCACTCGATCGAGCGCATGCTCAACTACAAGCTCGAGCGTGTTTCAGTCGAAGATTTCGACTACGCGGGTGGCACGTCCGAAGCCAGCAAGCCGATTGAAGCCAAGTCGAAGCGCACGAGCGGAAGCCGCATGGGCAGCCGCAACGCAGCAGAGCTGAGTCCCGAACAATTGCGGGAGTTGTTGAAGGTCGGCTAGAGCACTCTCAGCCGATCGAGACGAGTGAACGGGCTCACCTCGGAGGCTGGGCCCTTTTTGCATCCTGGTCGTGCCACCGTCATAATCTCCTCCGTTGCAACGTGCCATACATCGTCTTTCAGCGAGTGCGCACATGGATTGGCTGACTGAACCGCAGGCGTGGATCGCGCTCGCGACGCTCACGGGTCTCGAGGTCGTGCTGGGGATCGACAACGTCATCTTCATCTCGATTCTCGCGGGCAAGCTGCCAAAGCATCAGCACGCCCGCGCGCGTCGTGTCGGACTCGGCATGGCCATGCTCATGCGCATTGCACTGCTGTCCTCACTCACGTGGATTGCGCGACTCACGAATCCGCTGTTCACACTCATTGGACACGACGTCTCGGGTCGCGATCTCATCCTGGTCATCGGTGGGCTTTTCCTCCTCGCGAAGAGCACGCGCGAGATCCATCAAAAATTGGAAGGCGAGGAAGGACATGCGTCAAAGCGCGTCGCGCCATCGTTTCGCAGCGTGATCATTCAGATCCTGCTGCTCGACGTGGTGTT
>JBBQYT010000518.1:0-2579 GCA_038208385.1 Longimicrobiales bacterium
CAGCTACTTCGGCGGACGCAGGCCGGCCGATGGACGCATCGACTGGTCGCAGCCCGCAGTCAAGATCCACGACCTCGCGCGCGGCGTAGCGCCGCCCTACCCCGGCGCATATACCCAGGTGAGGGGCAAAATCCTGCGCATTCTAGGCACGCGGATCCTGCCCCGCCCGCCGACTGCGGACCACGTCCCCAGCCTGTTCATCAGGGACGGCCGCTGTTACGCAGCCTGCGTAAACGACACCGCATTGGAGATCCTCGCAATGGAAATGGACGGCGCCCCGCTGACAGCGGACGCTTTTGCGGGCAGCTTCGGCAGCGAACCTGTATTCCCGGAGACGGCAGCACAGTGAAGAAAATCCTTATCCTGGGCGTCAACGGCTTCATCGGACACCACCTCTCCCAGCGCATCATAGAGACCACCGACTGGGCCGTGTACGGCATGGACATGCAGTCTGAACGGGTGTCCGATCTGCTGGCGCATCCGCGCTTTCATTTCTTCGAAGGCGACATCACGATCAACAAAGAATGGATCGAGTATCACGTGCGCAAATGCGACACGGTGCTGCCGCTGGTTGCAATCGCCACGCCCGCCACCTACGTCAAGGAGCCGCTGCGCGTATTCGAGCTCGACTTCGAGGCCAACCTTCCGATCGTGCGATCGTGCGTCAAGTACGGTAAGCGCGTTGTCTTCCCCTCGACCTCGGAGGTTTACGGCATGTGCCACGACCGGGAGTTCGACTCCGAGCGCTCCGAACTGGTGCTGGGCCCGATCAGCAAACAGCGCTGGATATACGCCTGCAGCAAGCAACTGATGGACCGTGTCATCTGGGCCTACGGCGCCGAAGGCAAGCTCGACTTCACACTGTTCAGACCGTTTAACTGGATCGGCGCCGGACTCGACAGCATCCACACGCCCAAGGAGGGCAGCTCGCGCGTGATCACTCAGTTCTTCGGCCACATCGCGCGCGGCGAGAACATCAGCCTCGTCGATGGCGGCACCCAGAAGCGCGCCTTCACCTACGTGAGCGACGGCATCGATGCGCTGATGAAAATTATCGCGAACCCGGATCGCATCGCGAGCGGAAAAATATACAACATCGGCAATCCCAGGAACAACTACTCGGTCCGCACGCTTGCGCAGATGATGCTCGAGCTCGCGCTGACCTATCCTGAATACCGGGCCAGTGCAAAAAAAGTACGACTGGTAAAGACGACGGCCGGGACCTATTACGGCAAGGGCTACCAGGACGTGCAGAACCGGGTGCCGAAGATCACCAACACCCGCACGGAGCTCGGCTGGCGGCCGCGGGTCGATATGGCAACAGCGCTCAGGCATATCTTCGATGCTTACCGCACCCAGGTAGGCGCTGCGCGCAGTCTGATGGACTAACATGCGCGCGAAGGATGGTGAGTAAGCCGCCGGCTTCAGCGCAATCCAACAGCAGGTTGCGGGATACCCTGCCGGCCCTCTGCATCCTGCGGCCAATGGCACATCGCCGATGAAGCTTGCGCTCAAGATCGACGTTGACACCTATCGCGGCACCCGCGAGGGTGTGCCGCGCCTCCTGGAGCTGCTGCGGCGCCATGACGCGGGAGCGACTTTTCTGTTCAGTCTCGGCCCGGACCATACCGGCCGCGCCGTCCGGCGCGTATTTCGCCCGGGGTTTCTAGGCAAGGTGGCGCGCACTTCGGTGCTCGAGCACTACGGGCTGATGACCCTGCTGTATGGAACCGTGCTGCCGGGGCCGGATATCGGCAGGCGCTGCGCGGACACCTTGCGCCGCGTGCGCGACAGCGGATTCGAAGTGGGCATACACGCGTGGGACCACGTCGACTGGCAGGACAACGTCGCCGGCGCGGATGCCGCGTGGACCCGGCGCGCGATGCTGCTCGCCTGCGACCGGTTCGAGCAGATTTTCGGCGAACGCGCGCGCGTGCATGGCGCGGCCGGCTGGCAGATGAACACGCACGCGTTGCGCCTGACGCAGCAGCTCGGCTTCGACTATTGCTCCGACACGCGCGGGCGCCACCCCTTCATTCCGGTGTGCAACGCCGAGATCATCGCGTGTCCGCAACTGCCCACGACGCTGCCGACGCTGGACGAGCTCATCGGCCTCGATGGATTGAACGTGAGCAACGTGGCGGACCACGTGCTGCGGCTGAGCGCCTCGTCGTCGGCCGCCGGTCATGTCTACACGCTGCACGCGGAGCTCGAGGGATTGAAGCTCGCGCCGGTCTTCGAGCGGCTGCTCGCAGGCTGGAGCAGCGCTGGGTTCGAGCTCTTGTCGCTGCGCGATTATTTCGCGGCGCTCAAGCCCAATTCCCTGCCGCGCCATGCGCTTACTGCGGGCGCAGTCACCGGGCGTTCGGGCCGCCTCGCGATGCAGGGCCCCGAGTTCCTGGCGCAACCGGCGGCTGCCCTGCCCGCATGAGATAATCAGCTCTCCATCGTCTGCGCTTCTCTATCCCATATCGTCCATGCCCACTAAATCGTTTCCCGACTTTCAACTTCCGGCTACCAACGGTACCTTTCAGCTTTCAGCGCAACGCGGCCATCCGTTCGTCATTTACTTCTATCCC
>JBBQYT010000519.1:0-2579 GCA_038208385.1 Longimicrobiales bacterium
AGCAAGAACCACCCGCCGCTCGAATGCATAGCTGCGCCGCCCTGGCGAAACCACGGCGCGAACGACCTTCTCCTGCAGCCCGCGCGGTGGCAACAACGGATGTCGACGCAATGCCTCCAGCAACGCAGCATCGGCCCGGCACTCGGCGCAGATATCCAGGTGCGCTTCGATCACTGGCGCCATCGACCGCGCCGTGCCCGCCAAATGCTCCGGCAACCGCTCGCGCACCGCTTCACAACTCATTCTCATCATTTCAGTATCTCCCTCAGGCGCTTGACTCCCAAGTGGTAGTTCACGCGCGCCGCACCTTCCGAGGAACCGAGCAGATCCGCGATCTCGTGGTAGCTCAGGCCCTGATATACTCGCAATGTGACCGCCATTCGCTGCTTTTCGGGTAACGCTGCAAGTGCACCACTCATTCGCTCTGCTTCCGATCGGAACGCCACCTGCGCGGACGGATCCGGACCCTGCTGGACAAGCTCATCATCGGGCGCAATCACGATCTCACGCCGGCGCACCTTTCGTCTAGCAACGGACCGCGCTGCATTCACCGCAATGCGCAAAAGCCACGTCCGAAAACTCGCTTCTCCCCGAAATTTGCCGAGACCATTCAGCGCATTCACAAAAGCATCCTGCGCAGCATCCTGCGCGACATCCGAATCGCCGAGAATACGATACGCGACGTCGTATACGTCCGTTAAATAGCGTCCAATGAGCCGGTCGAGAGCCGCACCGTCTCCTGAACGGGCCTGCTCGAGTAGCGCCGCTTCATCGGACGCTTCAGCGTCCTCTACCCGTAGTCGGCTCGCGTTCATCACTGAAAGATAGACGTCATAAGTAAACGCTACGTTAAACGACGACACCAACTTCGAACGCTATCATACTACAAGCGAAAGCCCCACCGGCCAAAGACCGTGTGGGGCTCCTGCAATCAGTATTGAAACAGCTCAGACCGGTACGATCGTGCCGTCCGAAACCTGAACCCGGAGATCCTTCGACGGCTTGAAGATTGGAACCGCGCGCGACGGAACCTCCACCGGATCGCCCGTACGTGGGTTGCGAGCCATGCGGGACCGACGCTTACGCACCTTGAACGTGCCAAATCCGCGGATCTCAATATGGTGGTGCTCAGCCATTGCATTCTTGATGGCGTTCAGAAGCCCGTCCACAACCAAGGCGCAATCCTTCTTGGTGATGCCGGGGCCGATCGCCTCAGCCACCTGCTCGACGAGGTCGGCTTTAGTCATGGTGGTACCTCCCTACCGGGTGCAAGAATTATTATGGCCGTCAAGCCAGGTAAAAATCGGGATTATTCGGCCGCGACCGCGCGCCGTTGGTGCGAGGCTCGTGGCCATTCGTGCCAAAAGTAATCTGTGTATTGCTAGTTGCCGCGAGGCGAGATTGCAGGACCGCCGCGAGGGCAAAGTCACCGCTTGTGAATCCCGTATGTTCAACAGTGACGATAGCTTAACGCCGCAAGTACAACGATGTCAAGACTCTCCTCGCGCTTTGGCCATCTCTGAAACGAATCGATCGAAGAGGTACCGCGAGTCGTGAGGACCCGGCGCCGCCTCCGGATGATATTGCACGCTGAACACCGGCAGCTCCCGATGCTCCAGCCCTTCAATCGTATCATCATTCAAATTGACATGCGTCACCCGCAAACTCGACGCGCCCTCGATCTCCTCAGAAGTGCCGCGCCGCACCGCAAATCCATGGTTCTGCGCCGTGATTTCAACAGCTCCATCCGCTTCGCGACGAACCGGGTGATTCCCACCGCGATGACCGTACAGGAGCTTATAGGTATGTCCGCCAAACGCGCGCGCCACAAGCTGATGGCCGAGACAGATCCCGAAAATCGGTACACCGGCGTCGGCCAGCCGGCGGATGTTTTCCACCGCTGATCCAACCGCGTCAGGGTCGCCGGGACCGTTCGACAGGAAGAGGCCATCCGGACGGCTATCCAGCAGGGCCTGCGGGACTTCCGCGCCCGAAACTGTTGTTACGCGGCAGCCGCGCTCAGCGAGCAGCTTCAATGAGTGTTTCTTGATGCCGAAATCGAAGGCAATCACGCGAAAGCGCTCGGGTCCTTCGGGCGCCCAGTCGTACGGCTCGGTGGTGGCGACACCGGACGTGAGGTCGAGGCCCTCCATGATCGGATGCGCCTTGACGCGGGCCAGAACCTGACTGCGATCTTCGTCGCCGGCGGCGATGGCAGCGCGCATCGCGCCTTTGGAGCGTATGTGACGCGTGAGGGCGCGCGTGTCGATGCCCGCGAGTCCGGCGACGTTGTTGCGCTTGAGGTATGCATCGAGCGAATCGCTCGAGCGCCAGTTGCTGTAAACGGGCGGAAGCTCGCGTACGATGAAGCCCGCCACCTGCGGCTTCTTCGACTCCCCATCCTCGCCGTTTACACCGTAGTTGCCGATGAGCGGGTACGTCATCGTGACGATCTGTCCGGAGTACGAGGGGTCCGTGAGGACTTCCTGGTAACCCGTCATCGATGTGTTGAAGACGACTTCGCCCGTTGCGTTTGCGGGCGCACCAATCGATTCGCCCTCGAAGCAGCGACCGTCCTC
>JBBQYT010000520.1:0-2568 GCA_038208385.1 Longimicrobiales bacterium
CATCGCCAATGGAGCCACCAGGACCGGTGATGAAGTTCAACACACCTGCGGGAATTCCGGTGTCGAGGAACAGCTGCGTGAATTGCGCAGCGATCGTCGGCGAGGTGGAGGCAGGCTTCAGGACGACTGTGTTGCCCGCGACGATTGCGGCCATTGTCATACCGCCGGCGATTGCAGCCGGGAAATTCCAGGGCGGAATCACAATGCCGACGCCGAGCGGGATGTAGCGCAGCTCGTCGTGCTCGCCCGAAAGCTGTATGACAGGCTGCGGACCCGCGAGCTTCAACATCTGAATCGCGTAGTACTCGGCAAAGTCGATCAGCTCGGCAACATCCGCATCAGCTTCCGACCAGCTCTTACTGACCTCGAACACCATCCATGCAGCCAGCTCGAACTTGCGACGGCGCATCTCATCCGCCGCATCGAACAGATGCTGTGCGCGCTTCTCAGCCGGCACCTTGCCCCATTCCACAAACGCTCGATCCGCAGCAGCAACAGCCTCGTTGGCCTGCTCGACAGTGCCCTGCACAAACCGCCCGACCACCTGCTCCGGATCCGCCGGATTGATGGACGCAAACGTATCGCCCTGCGTAATCTTTTTGCCGTCGATGATCAGCGGATACGTGCGGCCAAGCTCGCCCCGCACCTTCTCGATCGCCGCGCGCATCTTCTGCGCGTTCTCTTCCTTCGAGAAATCCGTCAGCGCCTCGTTCTTGAACTCCCGGCTCATGCGTCCCCCCACGGTTTTAACCAACAGCTTGATTTGGTCGATCAGAATACCCCGAAATGGTGGATGCGGTCAAACCCGGGTGGGTTGACAGGTTGGTGGTCACAAGATTACTTAGTTGATTGCTCAATCAAGAGCCTCATTTTATGGACTGTATGACTACCGATACCCGCCAAAAACTCGTTGACAATGCGCTCCATCTATTTGCCACCAAAGGATATCAGGCGACAAGCGTCGCGGAGATCCTGGGCGCGGCCGGGGCGAACAGCGGCAGTCTCTATCATTTCTTCCCGACGAAGCAGGATCTACTGGTGGCGGTGCTGGAGCGGTACTTCGAGGGTCTGCGCCCGATGCTGCTGGACCTGGCGTGGGCGGATGTGAGCGATCCGATCGAGCGGGTCTTCGCGCTGCTGGATTGCTACCGGCAGATGTTGATCGACACGCATTTCTTTTATGGCTGTCCGCTCGGGAGTCTGGCGCTCGAGTTCAAGGAGCCCGATCCGGCGGTGCGCGCGGGCATTGCGCGGAATTTCGCGCAGTGGACGGCAGAGGTTGGGAAATGCGTAGCGGACGCGCGCGATCGTTTTGATTCGGAAGTATCCGTCGAAGAGCTCGCGACGTTCGTGCTGACGACGATGGAAGGCGGTGTGATGCTATCGCGCACGTACGGCTCGATCGACGCGTTCGACCAGGGCGTAGCGCAGCTGCGGAATTATTTCGATTTGCTCATGCGGGCCAGGTGAGCCTGCTCACTCTTCTCAAACCGGGAGGCAATGATGGCTGACAATGTGACGAAGCGGGGCCTCATCATCGCGACAGTGGCTGGTACGGTCGCGCAGCTTGCAATGGTTCTGATCGGTCACTCGAATCCGGCAGTTGCGCAGATGTTCGCGGTTGGCGGTGTGACGATCTCGCTGCTCGCAGGTCTGGGCTACGCGTTGTTGACGGCGACGCGCTCCGCGGGCTCGGCGGCTCTGAACGGTGCAATTGCGGGCGGTGTGTGTGCGTTGATCGGCATCGGAGTTTCATGCGCCCTGGGCGATGTCACTGCGTTCATTCTGTTCGCTGGAACGCTGAGCTCTGCGGTGGGTGGAGCGATTGGGGGAGCACTTGGCCGTCTCTTTGGCCGGAAGCGCGTGCTGGCCTGAGGTCTCGTGTTACCGATCGCGCTGCTGGAGCACGCGCTGCACGATTTTCGGACCGTGCTCGCGGCCATTTTCGATGAAGATGTGGTTGGCCTGGTAGCCGGCAGAGATCACGCCGACGACGAAGACGCCGGGAACATCGGTCTCCATCGTCTCCGGGTTGTGTGTCGGAATTCCGGTGGCATCATCGACGGTGACGCCGAGAGAGCGAAGCATCCACGGGCTCGGAGTGTAGCCCGTCATGGCGAGGACCCAATCGACTGGAATTTCGCTATGCCTGCCGTCGTCGATGTTGACAACGCCAACGCTGCCCGGCCGTATCTCGGTGATGCGCGAACGCCAGTACACGGTGATTTCGTTTTCGCGAATGCGGCCGGCCATGTCGGGCAGAATCCATGGCTTCACGCGCGCATCGAGCTGGTTCTCGAAATGAATCAGTGAGACGATGGCGCCGCTGCGGTGCAGCTCGAGTGCAGCTTCGACGGCAGAGTTACCGCCACCAACGATCAGGCAGCGCTGTTTGTAGAACGGATGACCTTCCGTGTACTCGTGCAGGACGAACGGGAGGTCTTCTCCCGGCACGTTGAGCCTGTTCGGATAATCGAAATAGCCTGTCGCAATGGCGATGTTGCGCGCTGCGTACGTCGCGTCCCTGCCGGTGTTCGTGCGAGTACGCAGCAGGAACGCATCATCCAA
>JBBQYT010000521.1:0-2555 GCA_038208385.1 Longimicrobiales bacterium
ACATAAGGGATCCCTGTTCAAGCGAAGTCGGAATTCTGTGATTTTGCCGTCCTTCCAGGCCTCGCGACGCGGCCGTCCGGGAATCCGCCAAAGGCCCGACCTCACCGACCCTGACGCGGCGAGTGGGCGACGCGGTTCGGTTTAGGGTGACAGTTTCGACCATGGAGATTTGATCAGAGTTGCGCATACTGACGCGGTACATACTGAGGAGCCAGGCCGGCCCCTTCCTTTTCGCTCTCATCACGCTGACCAGCCTGCTGCTGATCAATACGGTGGCGCGCAAGCTGGAGGAGCTGGTCGGCAAGGGACTTCCGTGGTCCGTCCTCTTCGAGTTCCTCGAGCTCTCCATCCCCCACATCCTTGCGCTCACACTGCCGATGGCGGTGCTGGTCGCCGTGCTCTATTCGTTCAGCCAGCTGACGGCAGACAATGAGATCACGGCGCTGAAGGCGAGCGGCGTCAATCTGCTGGGCTTTCTGATACCACTGCTTTTTATGGCGACGATCATCGCCGGCATCATGGTTTGGTTCAACGATCGTGTGTTGCCTGAATCAAACCATCGATTGAAGAACCTGATCACGGATATTGCGCGCAAGAGCCCGACATTCGAGCTGAAGGAGCAGGCGATCAACGAGATTGCGACGGGCGACATGCGCTCGAAGTACTATTTGCAGGCGGGCACCGTAACGCCGGGAACGAATGCGCTGAAGGACGTCGTGATCTACGACTTGAGCAACAACTCGAAGGCGCGCACTGTGTACGCGGATCGCGGCGTGATGGCGTTCAACGGCGAGCATACGGATTTGTTTTTGACGCTGCACGACGGCTGGATCCACGAGCAGGACAGCGCCACACCGGAGCGTTTTCAGCGCGTGTTCTTCCATGACTTCTTCCTGCGCATTCGCGGTGTAGGCAACAAGCTGGAGCGCAGCGCGGATGAGTTTCGAAGCGATCGCGAGATGAACATCGCAATGCTGAAAAAGGAAATCAAAAAGGCGCGCACGGACCTGGACGAGATCGAAGCAGAATCCTTGCGGCGGGAGCGGCAGCAGATCGCGCAGGCATTGACCGGTACGAAGGCGACACCGCTACCGCCGAGCGCAGGCATCGTTCCGACCGACGCGCATGGCGTGCCCCTCCCCGAAATCAGCTCCCGACCCAACCTCGCCACCGGCGGTTTTGGTGCGGATGAGATGGTCCGCCAGAACGCGCTCGAAGCACGCGTGCTGAAGACGCGCGCTGAATCCGTTCACGATCGCTTCAATCAGTACTCGACAGAGCTGCAGAAGAAATTCTCGATTCCGTTCGCATGCCTCGTATTCGTGCTGATCGGTGCGCCGCTCGCAATTCGGTTCCCGCGCGGTGGCGTCGGCATGGTGATCGCAATCTCGCTCGGCATTTTCGGCATTTATTACGTGTCGCTCATCGGTGGCGAAAGCCTGTCCGACAAGGGCGTGCTTGCGCCGTTCTGGGGGATGTGGGGCGCGAACCTGGTGTTTGGAACACTCAGCCTGTTCGGACTCGCGCGCATCGGCCACGAGTCATCCACGACGCGAGGTGGCGGCTGGGATGAAGTTCTCTACAGGCTGCGAAGCTTCTTTGGACGACGTGCAAAACCATCATGATGAAACTTCTCGACCGTTACGTCGCCAATGAATTCATTCGGCTGTTCTTTCTGTTCGCGCTGTGCGCGCCGCTGCTGTTCGTGCTCGGCGATCTGACAGATCATCTCGACAACTACATGGATCGCGGGCTCACTTCACAGCAGGTGATCCTCGGCTACCTGTACCAGATGCCGATGTTCATCCTCTGGTCGTTCCCCATCGCTGCCCTGATTGCGACAGTATTCACCGTCAATCGCCTGACGCGCTATTCCGAAGTGACCGCCGCAAAAGCGGGAGGCGTGAGCTTCTACCGCCTGACTGCACCGATCGTCGTGATGGGTATTTTGTTGACGATTGCCGGGCTCGGTTTGTCGGAGCTGGTGCCGATCACAACGCAGCTGCGCGCCGAAGTGATGGGCGAACGCAAGAACAATCTGGATCAGGCGCGCTCGGACTTCGTGTATCGCACGGAAGACGGGCACGTGTATTCGATTCGCCGGCTGGATGTCGAGCAGGGCCGCATCGATCGTCTGGCCATGGAGCGTGAGGGCGACGAGCCCAGGATTCCGGGTCTCTACGTGAACGCACAACAGGCAGTCTATACGAAGAGTCGCGGCTGGACGTTGTATGGCGGCTATCTGCGTCTGTTCTCGGGAGCCGGCAAGGAAAGCACATTCCAGTTCGCGCGCCTGCAACCGACGCGCTTCACGGAAGCCCCAGAACAGCTGCTCGCGCATCCGAAAGAAACCGAAGAGATGGGTTATCGGGAGCTCGGACACTTCATCCGCATCCTCGAGCACTCTGGCGGCAAACCGTTCTCCTTGATGGTGAAGCAGGCTCAGAAAATCGCGATCCCCGTCGCGACGCTGATAATCATTCTGTTCGGCGCACCCCTCGCGACATCATCGCAGCGCGGCGGCGCAGCCTACGGCATCGGCATCTCACTGGGCG
>JBBQYT010000522.1:0-2554 GCA_038208385.1 Longimicrobiales bacterium
ACTCGTCGAGGTGCAGTACGGTCTTGCGCCCGGTACGTTCGACGGGACTTTCGAGACCTTCAGCCGGCGGATTCATCCTGACGATCGCGAATCGGTCATGAACACGATCTCCAACGCGATGAAGGCTGGCTCCGACTTCACGATCCTTAGCAGGTCACTGGCGCCGGACGGTACGGTTCGGTGGCTGAGCAGCGCGGGACGCATCCATCTCGGTGAGGACGGCCAGCCTGTGCGCGGGGTCGGCATTTCGATCGATGTGACCGAACGCCACGCGCTTGAGGAGCAATATCAGCAGACGCAAAAGATGGAAGCGATCGGACAACTCGCCGGCGGCGTTGCACATGATTTCAACAATCTGCTGACTGTGATTCTTGGGAACTGCGAGCTGGCACTCGTGGATCTCAAACCCGATGATCCTGTGCACGCGGACATTGCGGAAATTCAGAAAGCGGGCACGAGTGCGGCAGCACTTACACGTCAGCTGCTCGCGTTCAGCCGCAAACAGATCGTGGAACCGACCCTGTTGGATCTCAACATGGTCGTGTCGTATATGCGGGCGATGCTCGGCCGCCTGATTGGCGAAGACATCAAGGTGGTCCTCCGCCTCGACTCCGAGCTGGCACTGGTAAAAGCCGATCGCGGACAGATCGAACAGATTCTGATGAACCTCGCCGTCAACGCGCGCGATGCGATGCCGGGCGGCGGCACGTTGACGATCGAGACATCGAACATCGAGCTCGACGAGCATTACGCGAGGACGCACATCGCAGTGAATCCCGGTTCGTACGTGGCGCTCACGGTGACGGACACCGGCGCCGGCATGACAGCGGAAGTGCAGGCCCGGCTATTCGAGCCGTTCTTCACGACCAAGGATGTCGGCAAGGGAACGGGCCTCGGTCTCGCTACAGTGCATGGCATCGTCACGGGTGCGGGCGGCTCGGTGAATGTTTACAGCGAGGTCGGCGTTGGGACAGCGTTCAAGGTGTATCTGCCGCGAGCGAGTGCCGCCCAGGTAACGGCGCAGCCCGCGCCGGTCACGCAGCGACGTCCTGTGACCGAAACGATTCTCGTGGTGGATGATGCGGAAGGTGTTCGCGAGCTCGCGCGCCGTCTCCTCGAAGCGCAGGGCTACACGGTGATAATGGCAGCGAATGGAAGCGATGCGTACCAGGTCTTCGAAACGACTCCAAAGATCGATTTGTTGTTGACGGATGTTGTGATGCCGGGGGAGAGCGGCCCGGAATTGACGAGCCGTCTGGTCGCGCGACGGCCGTCACTCAAGGTGATCTACATGTCGGGTTACACCGAGGATGCCATCGTCGAACACGGCGTTGTGAATCCCGGCATCGAGTTCGTGCACAAGCCGTTTACGGCAGATACACTCGGCAGCAAGGTCCGCGACATTCTGGACCGCTGAGCGATCGGGATTACTTCACGAAGTCGGAAATGAGCTTCCCCTGCGAGCCCTGGGTCGCGCAATTGCAACGGATGGTGTTTTACGATGAGCATCACGAGTGACGGAAATGCGAACGCTGGTGATGGTGCGCCTTCACTGGAGACCCGGGGCAACGTCGAGCAGGAATACACGGACGTTTTCACGCCCGCAGCCAAGGGGGCGCTGTCCGCTCTTGCCGGCCTGGACGCCGATCGCAAAGCGCTGATGCAGTCCCGCATTGACCGGCGCAGGAAGCGCGCCGAACAGCACGAACGCATCGACTTTCTGCTGCCCGATGATGTCATTCCGCGCACCAGCATAAAGGTGAGCGATGCACGCGTCGGCGTTTTTGTCGGAAGCGACATACCACCCGACCTCGAGCGTCAGTGGATCCAGGGCACCGGACCCGCGGCGCGGCCGAACGCATCCGTTGAAGAGGGCCTGCGCAACGTCGCATACGCGCTGTTATCCGGCGCCGATGGCTGGATGTTCGATGGCGAGGATGCGTTGGGTCAGGTGTCGACAATGTCGCTGGACAATCAGCGCAATCTCAAACAGGCCATAGATCGGAGTCCCGTCTTTCTGCGCGTAGCCGAACAGCTAGCGCATACGATGAATACGTGGGCCGAAACATTTTTCGGCCGTCCGATCATCGCGGACTGGAACAAACAGCTCGACTTCACGACGAAGCTTTTCCGCCCGCGCGGCCTGCATCTCGATGATCGCCACGTGAGACTCGCCAACGGCGATGGCTTTTCTGCGTCGATCGTCGACACGGTCTTTTACGTCGTCAACAACCACGAAAGGCTGCGTAGCGCGGGCGCTTCGATCGTCTTGTACCTGGCCAAAATCCAGACGGCCGAAGAAGCCGCGTTCTGGAATGAAATCCTCACCGCGCTCGAAGGGCATCTTGGACTTCCTGTCGGGACGATCAAAGCGTACGTACTGGTGGAGCAGGTCGAAGCGAGCTTTCAGCTGATGGAAATTCGCGCTGCGCTCGGCAAACACTTCGTCGGCTTCAATACCGGCCGCTGGGATTACATCAACAGTGTGTCCGACGCCGTCGCGTGGGATCCGGCATTTCACAATCCCAACATCGATGCGATCACCATGACGTAC
>JBBQYT010000523.1:0-2549 GCA_038208385.1 Longimicrobiales bacterium
GAAACCCGAAATCGGAACCACCAGCGCCAGCACCGCGCCGCCCATAAACACCGGAACCCGGCGCCTCGAGGGAGCGCGCTTGAAGACCGAGCGAATCAGCCGGTAAAAAAACCGCATATCGTTCATCATGGGAGCCTATCCTTCTCAGGGCCATGTGAGCCTGCTTATCCATTCCGGGGCGGTGGAATTGCAAGCGGTGTACCCCAAACGAATTAGAATTGTGGATAAGTCGTCAAAATCATTCGTATTCCACCCAAAAGAGGGATGTATACAAACGTGTTTTTTGGACATTTCATGGGGCGCTCCCGCGCCCGTCATCCCCATTTCGACGGCTAACAGGGCCTGAATCTGGCGGCCGAATCCCAGGAATACGCTGAATGTGTCGATGAAAGCGTCAGGGACTTCCGCGTCAGCCTTCGAGGTCTGTGAAGCGGAGGAGCTCACGAAGCGGTGAATGTCCGTCGTGGTGCCATGTGCCGCGCGGCCAGGGCATGCGTTCGAGGGTCGTGAGGCGCGATACGCCTAAACCGGCGAGGTCGTTGGCGAGGGAGCGGAGCTCTTTAGAGTCGACCGCTTCGACGGCGACGGTCTGCAGGAATCTGGCAAACGGCCGGACGAGCTCGGTCACATCCGCGGCGTTTGCGACGGGCTTCACGTATACGAGCCGGTTCAGGCAGGATGCCGTAAAGGACGGATCGTCTTCACGGATGACCGTGTGAGAAACGGCATCGCCTGCGTAGACCGTTGAGCCGTGGCCTGCGAGCTCCCGGAATTCGGCCGCCGCGCGCGCCTGATGGACGGCCGCGGCTTCTTCGGGCTCGATCCTGCCGCGCGGTAGCTGCGCCTCGACGCTGAGGAGCGCGCCGTGCAATCGCTTTGCGAAATCAACAGCTGTCACTTCCCCGCCGTCTTCGACATAGATGACGTGCGGTGATACGCAGCCCTGCTGGTCGAACGTTGCGACTGCAAGTGCGGCCTGCATGGCGACACGATCCGCTTCCGCCGATCTCAGCGCACGGCCAATTATCGCAAACGACAATTTCGGTCCGTGAACGACGAAGCGCGCGCTGGAGGGCACGCGGGCGTGCATGGCGCGTTCGGCGTGCTCTCCGCCGTACAGCACGATCGTGTCTGCGCTTTCGATGATAACGTCTTCGATGTGGCGCGCGCCGCCGGTCCAATGCGTGACAGCGATGAAGTGTGCGAGCTCGGGTGCGACGCGGGCGAGGCATCGTGCAAAGACGGCGGGAAGGAGCGGGTCTCCGGCGGCGGTCTTGCCGATGGTCGGGGCTTTTGTGAGCAGCGAGCGCACGAGGGCTGTCACGGCGACGCCGGGCACGTTGCCTGCGAACACCTGGAAGCAGAGTGAAGCGCCGAGTGCGCGCGTTGCGCGCCCGTCCGGGAATGTTACAAAGCCATCGAGTATTGCTGCATCGGCGAGCTCTGCGGCGAGCAGAGCGTCCAGGCTCGTCTTTGTCCAATCGTTTGTGAATCGGTCGAGCAGAAGCGCAACCATCTCTTTTGAGTAACCGGTGACGTCCGGCATACAGGCGTCGAGCACGCGCCGTTCATCGCTTGCGGGATTTGCAAGCTCGCGCGCAGCTGCATCGACTGCGCCTACGATGCGCGCAATGGGCACGCTTGCGAAGCGCGCGCGCGCTGCACGCAACTCATCGGTAAGCCGCGCCGCAGAATCGGCGGTCAGGACTGGAAAACGGAGTGTGACGACATCGCCGTATTCACGCGTTACTGTATTGGCGATGTCCTGTTTGGCGAGCTGTGGCAGATGGAACGCGTCGTAGCTGCTCATCGGCTTTCACGCGCAATATCGAGCAGCATGTCCATTGCGATCGAGCATCCGCGCGGCGATGCGCCGGGCGCCCTGCCATGCAGCAGGAATCCGCCATCGACAATGACGCCGACATCTTCGGTCTGGATTGCACTGACGGATGCGTAGTTGGCCATGTCGAAGTGACGCAGGAGGCCGGGGGTGCCGGGTTGCAGCGGTGCGAGCGTCTCCGGATCGACGACGGTTGTGCGCACCCACGGCGGCGAGCGCTTCGCGCGACCATGTGCGGGCGTGTTGCGTACGATCGAGCGCAGACCATCGTCATAAAATTGCGAGCACATTTCCGTCATGCCGTATTCATTGACGCAGTGCGTCGCAGGAATTCCAAGTAGCTCTCCGTATTGTACGCGCAGATCCTCCGGCGACACTTCGCGCCGGCGTCCCTTGAAGCCGCCCGTGTCCATCAGGCGCGATCCCGCAGGCAGTGCAAATGCGCGCTTGGTACGCTCCATCTCTTCCAGCACGTGCGCCATAGCGAGTGAGGTCGCGAAGAGCAGGACTGGCTGTCCGTCGTGCTGATGTGCATCGAGAGTTGCAAACAGCTTGTCGTAGGCGATGCCGTTCTGGTCTGCGAAAAATGCAGTGCCGTCCGATCCGAACTCGCGCCCGACGACGCCTGCCATATGTGACAACGATGAGTCGGGCACTTCGTCTGGATGCGGGACGAGGCAGAGGAACGGCAGCCTGGCTCCGTCGGGCA